>JAJTBJ010000025.1 GCA_021286985.1 Propionibacteriales bacterium
ACCGCCTCGTGCGGGGCGATGCCGAGTCGATCGATGATGTGGGTGAAATAGGACGGGTCAGGTTTGGCCAGGCCGACTTCGAAGGAGTAGAAGGCGAAGTCGAAGTAATCGGCGTACGGCAGGTGTTCCTGCATCCACGCACCCCGATAGCTCTGCTGGTTGGTGGCCAGCGCGGTGATCACTCCCGACGCGCGCGCCCGCGCAACCAGATCAAGCATCCGCTGATCAGGGATGATGCGATACCACAGCGCCAGCAGCTGGTCGGTGGTGATGTCGAGCCCGCGCCGGTCGATGATCTCGGTGAGCACGTCGAGCAGATCCTCTTCGCCGGTCATCGTGCGCTGTTCCTCGCGGAAGATCTCGCGCACGAAGCCCCAGCCGCCCCCAAGCGCAGCGAAGTCGGCCAGAAATCCCTTCGGAAGCTGTTGAAGGACGCCGTCAGCGTCCATCAACAAGGCGCGGATCATGCCTTTACCTCACCTGCTCACACAACGAGCCTCACTCGGCACCGACCGGACGGCCTGGCGTCCTACCGTGCCACACCTTCTCCGCATCGGTGGGTGAAGTCCGATCTCAGTCGAGCGAGCGAGCGGCGCCCTTGTCGGCGCTCAGCGCCAAGGAGGCGTACACCTTCAGCGCGGTCGAGACCTCGCGGTCGCGGTTCTTCGGCTTCCACCCTTCGGCATCACGGACGGCCCGGCGCGCGGCCAAAGTGGCGTCGTCGACCTTGAGGTCGATCCGCCGCTCGGGGATCGAGATCTCGATGATGTCGCCGTCTTCGACCAGGCCGATCACACCGCCGGAGGCGGCCTCGGGCGAGACGTGACCAATCGACAGCCCCGACGAGCCGCCGGAGAAACGTCCATCGGTGATCAGCGCGCACTGCGGGCCCAGGCCGAGCCCCTTCAGATACGACGTCGGGTACAGCATCTCCTGCATGCCCGGGCCGCCCTTGGGACCTTCGTAGCGGACGATGACGATGTCGCCAGCCTTCACGCGCTTGCTCAAGATCGCCTCGACGGCCTGCTCCTGAGACTCGGTCACCACGGCCGGTCCGGAGAACGTCCACTGGTGTTCGGGCACGCCGGCGGTCTTCACGATCGCGCCGTCGGCGGCCAGATTGCCCTTCAGGATCGCCAACCCACCGTCAGCGGTGTAGGGCGTCGCCACGGAACGGATGCAGCCGGCCTCGGCGTCGAGATCGAGTTCGTCCCAGCGCGCGGTCGAACTGAACGCCTCGGTGGTGCGGACCCCGCCGGGTGCGGCGTGGAACAGCTCGATGGCCTCCGGCAGCGCGGAGCCACCGCGGATGTCCCAGTTGGCCATCCAGGCGTCCAGCGAGGGTGAATGGACGGCGTGGACGTCGCGGTCGAGCAGGTTGCCCCGGTCGAGTTCGCCCATGATGGCCGCGATCCCGCCGGCGCGGTGGACGTCCTCCATGTAGTAGTTCGACGTGTTCGGAGCCACCTTGCAGATGCAGGGGGTGACCCGGCTGAGCTCGTCGATGTCGTCGGAGTCGAAGTCGACGCCGGCCTCGTGGGCGGCGGCCAGCAGGTGCAGCACGGTGTTGGTCGAGCCACCCATGGCGATGTCGACGCGCATCGCGTTGGCGAAGGCCTCGCGGGTGGCGATCGCCTTCGGCAGCACGGAGGCGTCGTCGCCGTCGTAGTAACGCTTGGCCAGCTCGACGACCAGCTTGCCGGCGTTCAGGAATAGGTCCTTGCGGGCGGCGGCGGTGGCCAGGGTGGAGCCGTTTCCGGGCAGCGCCAGGCCGATCACTTCGAGCAGGCAGTTCATCGAGTTGGCGGTGAACATGCCCGAGCACGAACCGCAGGTGGGGCAGGCGTTGGCCTCGATGGTGTGCATCTGATCGTCGGTGACGGTCTCGTCGACGGCCTTGTACATGGCGTCGATCAAGTCGAGGCGGGTCGTCGCCACGCCCTCGAAGACGTGGGCCTTGCCGGCCTCCATCGGTCCGCCGGAGACGAACACGGTCGGGATGTTGAGCCGCAGCGCGGCCAGCAGCATGCCGGGGGTGATCTTGTCGCAGTTGGAGATGCACACCAGAGCGTCGGCCTTGTGGGAGTTCACCATGAACTCCACCGAGTCGGCGATCAGCTCGCGGCTGGGCAGCGAGTAGAGCATGCCGTCGTGGCCCATGGCGATGCCGTCATCGATGGCGATGGTGTTGAACTCCCGGCCCACACCGCCGGCTTCGGCGATGGCTCCGGCGACCAACTGACCCATGTCCTTCAGGTGGACGTGCCCGGGCACGAACTGGGTGAAGGAGTTGGCAATCGCCACGATCGGCTTGCCGAAATCGGACTCGGTCAGGCCGGTGGCGCGCCACAGGGCGCGGGCGCCGGCCATATTGCGGCCGTGAGTGGTGGTACGCGATCGGAGTGCAGGCATGGTGCTTCCTTGCTCGGGTGAACTCATCAAGGGTAGTTCGCCTGCCCCCGGCTGGCACGGCTGCCCATTGGCTTTGGGACGCCGCGGCCTCAGCAAGGGTGCTCAGCGCCGTGGGTGCGCGAATTTCGTCGTTTTCCCGTCCGACTCCGGCCGTACCGCCGTCAGGTGTTCGATCTTCGTCGCTATGACCCCCGTTTTGGACGCGAAAACGACGAAAAGCGAACACATAGGACGGCCAGGCGAGGTGGGGGCGCTGATAGTGACGAATTCCGCGCACTCACCCGGCGGGGCGAAGTGGCGGGGCTACACCCGCGGGATGTCCACCTCGCCGGAGATCACCTTGCGGACCCGGCCACTGATCCAGATGCGTTCGCCGTCGTCGTACACCGACACCTCACCGTTGCGGCCCACCGCAGAACCCTGGGTGACCAGATAGGAGGCGGGCACCAACTCGCGCTCGCGCATCCACTGGGCGGCGGCGGCGTTCAGGCTGCCGGTGACCGGATCCTCGAACTCACGCAGAATGCCGCGCACCTCGTAGGCGTACGCGCTCCCTTCGGGCTCCAGCCCGATCAGCCCCAGGTGCTGACCGGTGGCCAGCACTTCGCGGTTCACCTCGAGGTTGCGGACGGTCTCAGCGTCGGCCAGTTGCACCATCATCCATGGCGCACCGTTGTCGCCCCAGGCGTGCGCCACCCATTGCTTTGCGGGGATCCCGATCGCCTTGGCGATCTTGGTCACTTCGGAGCGTCCGAGCTTCTCGCTGCGCAGCCGCGGCGGGGCGGCGAAAGCCAGCTTGCCGTCCTGGCCGCGCAGTTCGACCAGTCCGATGCCGCACTCCTGGACGATGCAGGCGGTCGAGTTCGGACGTCCGCCGGCAGCCATCCACACATGCGCGGTGCCCAGCGTCGGGTGCCCGGCGAATGGCAACTCGCCTTGGGGAGTGAAGATCCGCACTCGGTAATCGGCCCGCGGCTCGGTCGGCTTGAGTAAGAAGGTGGTTTCCGACAGGTTCGTCCACGAGGCGAAGGCCTGCATCTGTTCGTCGGTGAGGTCGTCCGCATCGTGCACCACGGCCAGCGGGTTGCCGCTGAGGCCGGTTCCGAACACGTCGACCTGCGTGAAACGTCGTCCCATTTTCGATCCCCCAAAGATGGTCAGTCGGCTCGTGCTCTGCCGTCATCTTCGTGTCGCCGGACGCCGGGCCGTACCCGGAATCCTGTCAGTTCACACTCACCGCGTCGAGAGCGGACGTCGCGGCTCAGTCGCCGAGGCCGGTGCCCAGTTTGCGGGCGGTGGAGACCCACTCGTGATCCGGCGGCACCAGCTTCAGTTGGCCGGCGACCTCCTCCAGCGGCACCAGCGCGGTGTCATCGCCGCGAGCGGCCACCATCACGCCGAACTGGCCCTTGCCGACGGCATGCGCCGCGGCGGTGCCCAACCGCGACCCCAGCAGGCGATCGGCCGCGCACGGCGTCCCGCCGCGCTGGACGTAGCCCAGGATCGACACCCGCGATTCCAGGCCGGTAGCGGCTTCGAGTTCGCGGGCCAGTTTGAAAGTGTGCTCGCGCTGGCCGTCGGCCACATTGGCGAAGTGCTGCTTGGCAGCCCGCACCGCCTCGGGGGTCTTGGCCGCGGCGATCAGGGCCTGGGCAGCAGCCAAGTCGGCGGTGTCGGCCAGATCGCGGGCGCCTTCGGCGACGGCGACCACGGAGAACGTGCTGCCGCGCTCCATCCGGGTCTTGATCTTGTCGGCCACGCTGTCGACCGAGTACGGAATCTCCGGCAGCAGGATGATGTCGGCGCCACCGGCGATGCCGGCGCCCAGAGCCAGCCAGCCGGCACGGTGCCCCATGATCTCGGTGAGGATGATCCGGTGGTGGCTGTGCGCGGTGGAATGCAGCCGGTCGATGGCCTCGGTGGCGATCTCCATGGCGGTGGCAAAGCCGAAGGTGGTGTCGGTGAGGGCCACGTCGTTGTCGATGGTCTTCGGCAGGGTGATCACGTTCACGCCCACCTCGGCCAGACGCAGCGCGTTCTTCTGGGTGCCGCCGCCACCGAGGAGGACGAGCGCGTCCAGCCCTTCGGCCTCCATGTTGGCCAGCACCTGCGGGCGGGCATCGACGATCTCGCCGTCGATGTTCATCTTGTGCACCTTGTCGCGGCTGGTGCCCAGGATCGTCCCGCCCACGGTCAGGATGCCCGACAGGGCCTTGGAGTCCAGCGGAATGTGCCGATTCTCGACCAGACCGAGGATGCCGTCGCGATAGCCGATCAACTCCCAGCCATTACGGATGGCGGCTTTACCGAACCCGCGGATCGCTGCGTTCAGACCGGGGCTGTCACCTCCGGCAGTGAGGATTCCGATCCGTTTCGGGCTGGCGGCGCTCATCGACTGTTCCCTTCGCTGATAGCGCCAAGGGTACTGGTCGGGAGCTGGCAGGCGGCCCGGAGACAACTCCGTACGGCCGAACTTGGTAGCCTCCACTCGGCCTGGCGCCGCTTTCGCCCTACGCTTACCTCACCTATCCGGCCCGATTACCCCGCAGGAGCGACCGATGAAACCTCTAGGTGCCCTTTTCGGATCAGCTTTGATCCTGGCCCTTGCACTCACCGGCTGCGCGAAGACCCCGCCCTACCCGCCGGTGGTCTCCTCCCCTTCGCCGGCGGTCTCAGCCACCCCGACCCCGAAGCCGACGCCCTCGCAGACTCCGTCCCAGACGCCGACTGCCGCGGCCGTGCTGCTGTCCGGCACCGGCGTGGCGAATCTGCCCTTCGGTAGCGCGGAAGCCCAGGTGCTGACCGTCTTGAAGGACCAACTCGGGGTGCCCGATCAAAAGATCCAGGGTGCGTCGTGCGAGCTGGTGCCGGATTCCACCTGGGCGCAGACGGTGCTCTACGGCGATGTCTGGATCCAGTTCAACGCCAAGGACGCCAAGAAGACGTCGCCGCGCACCCTCACCGCGTGGGGCTACCAGCTGGGCAAGCCGCTGCCGAGCGAGTTCTCCCTGGCCGACAACGTCCCGCTGAACCTGAGTTTCAACCAGCTGAAGGCCAAGTACCCGGCCGCCAAGTACCTCGACCTGGGCTTGCCGGACGGCACCAAGACCCTCCAGTTGCCCAACAAGCTGGTGTTCATGGGTATCGGCCAGCCCGAAGTGGTGCGGGCCGGCGAGATCCAGCTCTGCGAGTGAACCGGCTCAGCTGAGTCGTAGTTCCATTCCTTCGGCGGTGTCGGCGAAGCCGATGCGCCGCAGGTACTGACGCACCGCGTCGGCCTCCGGGGCGATCACCAGGTGAGTGAAGCCCGCCTCGGTGAACGTCTTCGCGCCGGCGCCGTAGAGCCAGGTGCCGATCCGGGAGTCCCGGTAGGCCTGCATCACGTAGTCGAGCTTCAGGTGCAGGGTGTCGCCGTCGGGGGTGCCGATGACGGCCCCCGCGGGCAGGCCGTCCCGGTTGAGCAGCCGGACGAAGTCTCCGGGTTGCGGGCCATCGAAGCTGGGGTGGAAGCGGGCGATGTCGGCAGCGTGGGATCCGAGGAAGTCGAGCAGGAAGGGTGCGTCCGCGGCGATCGGGACCGCCCCCACCTCGTTCTTGGCGCTGAGTTCACGACGCAGGTTCCACAGGTTCAATAGGGCGGCGGCCGCATTGGTGATGATCAGCGGGATCGAGCCCAGCAGGATGCCGTACACGACGAACACCACCGAGCCCACCAGCGAGACGATCCGCAGGCGCACGACCGACTTCATCGCAAACGAGGCGACGATCAGGGCGGAGGCGATGTAGCCGATGAGTTCCACGACGTTGAGGTTCACCCGCAAACCCTAACCGGCTGGCGGTCGGCGAGGGGACGGTTTGGCGCTACCGTTGGCGCGTGCCGAATCTTCCTGATACTGCCGGATCTGCTCGCGCCCGGATGCGGCTGATCGCGGTGATCCTGATGGGTCTGTTGGTTGCCTACTGGTTCATCTACGCCGTCTACCTGTTGTTCCTGCCTGACGGTGCGCCTGGGGCGACGATCGGTGTCCTGTGGGGTGCGATCTGTCTGGCTATCGGTGCGGTGGTGGCGTTGGTCACGTGGGCCACGGCCAAGCGGAAGTGGGCGGCGCACATCATTGCCATCGTGATCGCCGCGCTCGGGGTGCTGCCGGGGATCCTGGCGATGCTGTCGCGCGGAACCTGGGACGTGTGGGTCTATGCCGGCATCAGCGTGGTCGCCTTGGTGCTGTTGCTCCTGACGATCCCGCGGGCCGAGAAGAAGCCCGAGAACAAGACCGCGAAGAAGAAGTGAGCCACACCGGGCGCAGTGGCCAGTTCTGTCTCACGGCCAGCGCCCTGGTCTTCTCCGCCGATGCGACGCGAGTCTTGGTGCACCGGCACAAGCGCTACCCGGTGGTGATCCCGCCCGGCGGGCATGTCGATCCTGGTGAGCATCCGTGGACGGCGGTTCTGCGTGAGCTCGAAGAGGAAGTCGGCATCGTGCCCGACCAGCTCCAGGTGCTCACCCCGCTGGCCTTCACCCCCGGCCCCGGACGGCTTCCGACACCGGTCGATCTGGACGTGCATGAGGTCTCGGCCGAAGCCACTCACACCGACGTGATGTTTGCCTTCGTGATCGACGGCGCCCCGCGGGGGCTGCCGGCCCTGGGCGAATCCCAGGAGTTGGCCTGGCTGACGGTGGCCGAGCTCGCCACCCACCCGGACGTGCCCGCCCGGATCGCCGCTGTGGCGGGGGCGCTGCAACCGTCATTGGCGTTGTGGCCGCGGCTGCCGGCCACAGCGGTCGGCGGCGACGTGCGGCCGGCATTGGGGTAGTTGCCCATCGGGTCGTCCGATGTCGGTGAGGTGGGCAATGATGGGCCCATGTCTGTCGACGCGAACCCTCTCCTGCAGCCGTCGTTGCTGCCCTACGGCCTGCCCGATTTTGCTGCGATCAGTGATGAGCACTATCAGCCAGCGATCGAGGCCGGAATGGCTGCGCAGCTGGCCGAGCTCGACGCCATCGCCACCGACCCCGGTGCGCCGACCGTCGCTTCGGTGATCGAGGCCTGGGAGCGGTCGGGTGAGCTGCTGTCTCGGGCGCTGTCGGCGTTCTACACCAAGCAGCCGGCCGACACCAATGCCGTCCTCGATCAGGTCGACGAGGCGATCGCGCCTCAGCTGGCCGCCTTCAGTGACGCGATCTACCTCGATCGTCGCCTCTACGACAGGTTGGTGGCGCTGCGAGACCGGGTCGGGCTCGGCGAAGTGAGCCTCGATGAACAGTCGGCCTACTGGCTCAAGCGAAAGGTGGAGTCATTCGAGCGCGCCGGGGTCAACCTCGACGCCGAATCTCAGGAGCGGCTGCGCGCGCTGAATGGTCGCATCGCTGAGCTGCAATCCGCCTTCGGGCGGGTGTCCTTGGCCGGCCGTAACGCGGTGGCCGTCGTGGTCGACGACGCCGCCGAGCTCGACGGACTCAGCGAAGCTGAGATCGAGGCCGCGCGCCAGGTGGCAACAGATCGGGGCCTGGACGGATGGGTGATCGAGATCACCAACACCACCGGCCAGCGTCCTCTCGATGTGTTGACCGACCGCGGCCTGCGCGGGCGCATCCACCAGGCCGCCATTGGCCGTGGGTTGGGCGGGGAGCATGACACCAGGGCGATCATCGTGGAGTTGGTGCGGCTGCGTGCCGAACGTGCCACGTTGCTCGGCTACGCCACCCATGCCGACTATGCCGCCGCTGACGGATGCGCCGGCAGCGCCGGGGCCGTGCGCGATCTGCTGGATCGCTTGTCCGCGCCGGCGGTGCGCAATGCCCGCGCCGAGGCCGTCGACATGGCGCCGCTGTGGTCGCAACTGCAGCCGGGTGAGGTTTTCGCCGCCGAAGACTGGCAGTTCACCAGCGAGCGGCTGCGCGCCCAGCGGTACTCCCTCGACGAGTCCGCTCTGCGGCCCTACCTGGAGTTGGAGCGGGTGCTGCACCACGGTGTCTTCGCCGCAGCCACGGGCCTGTACGGCATCACGTTCACCGAACGGGACGACCTGCACGGCTACCACCCCGAGGTGCGCGTCTTCGAAGTGGTTGAGGCCGACGGCACTCCGGTCGGGTTGTTCCTCGGTGACTTCTACGCCCGTCCCAGCAAGCAGGGCGGGGCGTGGATGAACAGCCTGGTCGAGCAGAACCACCTGCTTGCCCAGCTGCCGGTGGTCACGAACAACTCCAACCTGGTCAAGCCGCCGGCCGGGCAGCCCACCTTGATGAGCTGGGACGACGTCATCACGCTGTTCCATGAGTTCGGCCATGCCCTGCACGGGTTGTTGTCGGACGTGCGCTATCGCTCGCAATCGGGCACCGAGACTCCTCGCGATTTCGTGGAGTTCCCCTCTCAGGTCAATGAGATGTGGGCGCTGGAGCCGTCGCTGCTGGCCGACTACGCCGTCCATCACGCCACCGGGGAGCCGATGCCGGCGGCCTGGGTGGAGACGCTGCGGACGTCCACTTTGTATGGGCAGGGGTACAAGACCACCGAGTACTTGGGTGCGGCGCTGCTGGATCATGTGTGGCACTCCACTGCGCTGGACGAGCTGCCCACCAAGCCCGAGCAGGTGGAGGCGTTCGAGGCGGCAGCGTTGGCTTCGGCCGGGGTCGACTACCCGCTGGTGCCGCCTCGCTACCGCTCGGGATACTTCCGGCACGCATTCGAAGGTGGTTACGACGCCGGTTACTACGCCTACATCTGGAGCGAGGTGATGGACGCCGACGCTTCGGCCTTCATGCTCGCCAATGGCGGCCTGACCAGGGAAAACGGTGAGCGTTACCGTCGTCGACTGCTGGCGAGGGGCGGCTCGATCGATGCGATGGCCGCCTACCGCGACTATCGCGGGGGTGACCCGGACGTCACTTTCCTGCTGCGCCGCCGGGGCCTTCACGAGGACTAGCAAAACGGTGATATCGTTGCAAAGTGCAACGAAATCGCTGTAATGAGCCATCCCTGCTGCTGGATGTCTGGCTGCTCGCCCAGCTGACCACTCGGTGGTTGGACGAGCGCATGCCCGGGACTGGCCTGAGTGCTGACGAGTTCGGATTCTGCTCGGTGCTGGCCGCCCATGCGCCGATCACCACCGCGGAGGCGTCAGCGCTGTCGGGGTTGGCGGCATCGACGGTGGCGAGCATGGCGAGTCGGCTCGAACGCCGCGGGCTGCTCCAGGCCGCGTCCCACCCGACCGATCGCCGGGCGCGCCTGTGGCAGTTCACCGCTGCGGGGCAGGCCCTCTTCGAGGAGGTGTCGGTGGCGTTCGCTGAGGCCTATGCGGGGCTGCTCGGCCGTCTGCCACAGGCCATGCTTCCCACTGCCGAGCAGGGTATGACGGCGTTGGAAGCAGCACTCCGCGCCGACCTCGCTTTGCCTGCCCGGGAGGTAGTGACCGAAGCGGCGGCTGGCGATCCGCTTCGACCCGACGAACTGGGGATGCTGCGCGCCTTCGAGGACTTCCTTCGCTCTCGGCGTGGTCCCCTGTCGTGAAGTGGCTGCTCGTCGTGGTCACTGGCGCCTACGGGGCGGGTGCGCTGGTGATGTTCACCTGGCTGCTTCCTTCGGTTGGCGGCCAGTGTGGGCAGCCACCGCTGGATGGGCGGTTCCAGTGGGGCCAGACAGATGCTGCCGCCTTCGCCGAGGCCTGTGGGCCCCTCGGCTTGGCCGCCTACCGGATGCTGCAATCAGCCGATCTGGTCTACCCGGCCTTGCTCGGGTTGACGCTGATTTGCTGGGCGTGGGTGGTGGTCCGGCCGGGCTGGGGGCGAAGGCTGATCATCGTTTTCGCGCTCGTGAATGTGTGCGCCGATTACGCCGAGAATGTTGCCGCGTGGACCATGCTCGGTGCCGAACCCGGATGGTGGGGCGCGCCGATCTTCGTCGCGATGCCGGTGGTCACCGTCGTGAAGAACCTTGCCGGTACGGCCGCCTTCGTCGGGTTGGCGGCGGCGGTGGTCGTCGCGGCTAGGCGTTGGCTCCAGCGGCGTCAGGGTGTGACGAGCGGCTAGCGGGTCCCACTCGTGGCGCCGGCTGGCACCAATGAGGTGATCAGGCCGGCGGCGGCTCGGGTGGCCTGATCGATGACGAGTTCAGGGTCGAGGCGTCCGAGTTGCCGGAAGCCGGCCTCCAGGAGGGCCACCGTCATCGCGGTGGCCACGGCGGCGCGTTCGGAATCGCCGCCGGTGACGTCGAGCCAGGCTTCGGCGACGGCGGTGCGCATGTCGAGGTGGGCGCGGTCGACCGCGCCGCCGGAGACGGCGGTGACGCCGGCGGGACGGGCGGCGGCCATCAGCCAGCCATGGCCGGAGTCAGCCGCTTGGCGCAGGTTGGCGTGTACCCAGACACTGATCCGCTCGGTGGCCGTCGGTGCGGCAGCCATGGCGGCGTCGACCACGTCCAGCCATTGGGGCAGGTAGCGGTCGATCACCTGGTCGCGCAGTTCATCGACCGAGGCGACGTAGCGGTAGATGCTGTTGCGGGCGATCCCTGCTCCGGAGGCGATGGTGGCGGCGGTGAGCGGCCGTCCGGCCCGCATCAACTGCTCGGTGGCATCCACCAACCGCACCTGAACCTGGGCACGATGTTCGGCCACTGTTGCCGCCTGGATCTTGGGCACCGCTCCTCCTTTGCGACATGCCGTCTCTAAGTTGACGACATTCCGTCCCCATGATTATGCTCGAACTTGATGCGACAGGGTGTCGCTAAGTTTGAATAGTGGGAGTTCCCGATGTTCTGGGCGTCCTTGGTGATCATCAACCTCGCGCTGGTCTGCTACTCGATTGGCGTGTGGGCCGAGCGCATCCAGCGGCGCCTCAAGCCCTGGCATGTGGCCTTCTTCGGTCTCGGCCTTACTGCAGACGCCACCGGGACGGCGCTGATGGTGGCGATCGCCCAGGGGAATGCCGCCGCAGGCATGGCGGGCAATGGCGCCCAGGACTTGATGGCCTGGACCGGAACCATCGCCATCGTGCTGATGGCGCTCCACCTGATCTGGGCGCTGGTGACGGTGATCCGCAACCGTGAACCTGAGCTGTTGCGGTTCCACACCTTCAGCATCGTCGTCTGGGTCATCTGGCTGGTGCCCTACCTCGCCGGCGCCGTCGCCTCCATGGTCCCCTGACCAGGTGCCCAAGTTGGAGCGTGGGCGCCCGGGACGCCGGGAACCGTCCCCGGTGTCCCAGTTGTGGGGTCAGGCGTCGACGTGGGAGCGGATCAGGGACTTCAGGGCCTCGGCGTCGTTGGGAAGGTCGACGACGTGGCGAGGCAGGTCCTCGATGCCGTCGAACCGGGCCGGACGCTCCGGCTCCACCCCGATCGCCTCGACGATGGTCTCGGCGAACTTCACCGGCAGGGCGGTCTCGGTGACGATCATCGGTACGCCCGGTTGGACGAACTCGCCCGCCACCTTGACGCCGTCGGCGGTGTGCGGATCGATCAGCACCCCGTACTCGCGCCACGTCCGGGCGATGGTGGCCACCCGGTCGGCGTGGGTGGAGGAACTGGAGACGAATCCGAAGCGCTCGCTGATCGCGGCGAACTCGGGCGTGTCCGACAGGTCGAAGTAGCCCTGACTCGGCAGGAGTTCGCCGAACAGGTGGCGCACCCGGTCAGCGTCGCGTCCGAGCAGATCGAAGATGAACCGCTCGAAGTTCGACGCCTTGGAGATGTCCATGCTCGGGCTGGAGGTGGCGTGGGTCTCCGCGGCGCCGCGTACCCGGTACACCCCAGTGCGGAAGAACTCGTCCAGGACGTTGTTCTCGTTGGTGGCCAAGACGAGCCGGGCGATCGGGACACCCATCTCCCGGGCGATGTGGCCGGCGCAGATGTTGCCGAAGTTGCCCGTGGGCACGGTGAAGGACACCTGCTGGTCATCGGCCGTGGTCGCCCGCAGCCAGGACGCCACGTAGTAGACCACCTGGGCGACCAAGCGGGCCCAGTTGATGGAATTCACTGCCCCGAGCCGGTACTGCTCCTTGAACGCCGCGTCGCCGGCCACAGCCTTGACCAGGTCTTGGCAGTCGTCGAAGACCCCATCGACGGCCACGTTCACGATCGCCGGGTCGTCGATGCTGAACATCTGCGCTTGCTGGAAGGGGGTCATTCGGCCGGCCGGGGTGAGCATGAACACCCGGATGCCGGCGCGACCCTGCATGGCGTATTCGGCCGCCGAGCCGGTATCACCACTGGTAGCGCCGAGGATGTTGAGGACAGTGCCGGTGCGGGCCAGCTGGTATTCGAACAATTGTCCGAGCAGCTGCATCGCCAGATCCTTGAAAGCCGCCGTTGGCCCGGTAGAAAGATGGCTCAGCCAGATGCCATTCCCCAACTCTGAAACCGGAACGATTTCAGCAGACGAAAATACCTGTGCGTTGTAGGCCCGATGGCAAAGTGCGCGCAAATCTTCGGACGGGATATCGTCCACGAATAGCCCGATGACCTTGGCGGCCAATGCCGCATAGCCGTCCTGAAGCAGGGTTCGGCGCCAATCAGCCAGGGTGGAGGCATCGACCCTGGGATAGCGCTCGGGCAGGTAAAGACCGCCGTCGCCGGCCAGGCCGGCCAGCAGGATGTCGCCGAAGCCGGGACGCTCTTGGTCGCGTTCGCCGCGGGTGGACAGGTATCGCACGACGGCCAACTCTACCGCCTCCGATTTCGTGGGCCGCGCAGGGTACACCGCAGGGTGAGACCCGCTCTGCATTTCGGCCATGGGGTTGCCATTTCGCCCCCCGAGCCAGCACCATTTCAAGGTGCTCGAAGTAAATCCGCTGTTCGGGGAGGGGCCGAGCGGGGGTGCGGTGACGCGGCAAGCCACCGAGATCCTCACGCACGCCCAGAACCTCGCCGACCAACTGCGCGCCGAGGCTCAGGCCGCAGCGGAGACTGCGCGCGCCGAAGCGGCGCGTCAACGCGAGCTCAGTGACCGGGCGCAGCGCGAGATCACGCACGCCGAAGCCGAGGCTGATTCGATTCGTGCCCAGGCCGCTGCGCGTCTGGAAGAAGCTCGTCAAGACGCGATGCAACTGCTGCAGGATGCGACCCATCAGGCTGCGGTGCTGCATCAGACGGCAGAGCGCACGTCGGCCGACGTGATCGCCCAGGCCCGCAGCCAAGCCGAGAGCGTTCTGGATGAGGCACACCGGCGGGTCGAGGAGTTGGAAGCGCGGGCCGCCGAGCTGGACGCCGAGATCGCCGCCCGGGTCGCCGACCGATTGGCCGAGTTCGACGCCGAGTTGGCGCAGCGCCGCGAGGACATGGCCGCCGAGGAGGCTCAGCGGCGGGAGTTGATGCAGGCCGAGCTCAACGGCATGCGCGGCCACGTCGAGGACGAGTTGGGTCAGCGCCGAATCGAAGCCCAGGCCGAGATCACCCGGTTGCGCGCTGCGATGGAGTCCGATCGGATCACCCTCCAGGCCGAGCTGGACGCCGAGCGCGCTGCCTTCAACGCCGAGTTGGAGGCTCTGCGCAGTGATGCCCGCGCCGAGGTGGATCGACAGCTGCTGGAGGCCCGCTCGAAGGTCGAGGAGCGTGCCGCGTTCGCCGGCGGCCTGGCCGCCCAGGCCGAGAAGGAGATGGCCGAGCTTCGATCGAAGGCCGAAGCCGAGGTGGGTGAGTTGAAGGCGGCCGTCGAGCAGGACCTGGCCGCGCAGCGTGCCCAGGCCGAGGCGGAAGTGGCCCAGCGCCGGGCCGAGGCGGAGACCGAGGCGGAGGCGATCAAGCGCGCCCGCCGTGGCGAGCTCGCCGACTACGTCCGTCAGGTGAAGGAACGCACCCAGCTGTTGGTGACCACCATCGAGCACAAGAACCGGGCGGCGGTGTCCGAGGCGGAAGCCCGCGCCGCCGATCTCGAAGCCCGTGCCAAGGCCTCACTTGAAGCAGCCGAGGCCGAAGCCAAACACATCCGGGCTCAGGCTCAGGAGTCGGCCGATCGTCTGCTGAAGAGCGCGCGTGCCGAAGCCACTGCCCAGGAGGAGCGCGCTCGGCGCCGCCTGGAGGAAGCCGATGAGGCAGCCAAGCTGGTCCGCGAACGAAGTTCAGAGGACCTAGAGTCGATGCAGCGTGAGGCCTATGACAAGGCGCTTGCTTCTCGGGAGGAAGCAATCGCCGTGCTCAGCCAGGCACGTGCTGACGCCGACGCCGCACGGGCCGAGGCCCGCGCCACCGTGGAACGTGCGCGGGCTGAGGTAGCCGCGCTCGTGAAGCGGCGCGAGGAGATCACCGCACAGATTAGGGAACTGTCCGGCGATCTCACGAGCATTCGCACCCCATCTGGGCTCGTAAGAGCCTCCGACGAAACGGAACTACGTAGATGATTCAGATTCCTGGCTTCCGCACGGTGTTGCGCGGCTACGACCCCACCGAGGTCGACCGCGCGATTGGGGACCTGTGCAAAGCTCGAGATCAAGCACGTGCCGAGGCTGCCGACGGGTCGCTCGCGCTGGGCAAGGCGCAGGCCGCGGTCAGCCAGCTGGAGGAACAGCTCGCCGGTTACCGGACGCGGCTGGCCAAGCTGGAATCGGCCAAGGAGGAGCAGCCCAGCTTCTCTGACATCGGTGCCCGGATCGGACGCATGCTGGCCCTGGCCGAAGACGAAGCCACCGAACTGCGCAGCCGCGCCCGCAGCGAGTCCGAGCGCCTGACCCAAGAGGTGAACGCCGAGGTCGAGCAGTTGCGCAGCAACGCGGAGCGGCATTCCCGTGACGTGATCAGCAAGGCCGACACCGAGGCCGCCCGGATCCTCGAAGCGGCCAAGCGTCAGGCAGACGAGATCATCGACTACGCCGATCGTGAAGCCGTTGCGCGTCGCGAAGAGGCCGAGGCTGTCTACGAGGCCCACCGCGCCCGTGCGGCTGCCGCTGCTGCGGAGTTCGAGCAGAACCTCGCTGAGCGCCGCGAGAAGGCGTCGGAGGAGTTGGCCACTCAGACCGCTGCCAACGAGGCCGCGATCGCCCGGCTCAAGGAGCGCCACGACAACCTGGAACTCGAAGCCGAGAACATGCTTTTCGGGGCCAGGGAGCAGGCCGAGGCGGTGCTGAAGTCGGCACGAGAAGAGGCCGTGCAGCACATTGCCGCTGCGCGGGCCTCGGCGGTGAAGATCCGCCGCGAATCCGAACGCGAACTTCAAGCGGCGGTGGCCCGACGCGACTCGATCAACGCGCAGTTGGACAACGTCCGCAAGATGCTGAACACCTTGGACAACACCGGCTCGGGACTTTCGAGCAAGTCGCTGGATGGTGAGGAAGAGACCACCTCGGCTGAAGAAAGCGAGTTCAGCGCCGAGGAATCGGTCGAAGGCGTCACCGAGGAGAGCGTGATCGCTGAGGCGGAAGCCGACGTGGCCCAGGACGAGGCTCCCGCAGAGGAAACCCACGACGAAGACAGCGCCGATGAGCTCACTGAGGTGCTGGACACCCAGTCGCTGAAGGTGGGCGGTCGCGGTCGTCGGCGGTGAGGAACTGAGGTGAAGTACCGCTACCTGGGGAATTCCGGGCTCAAGGTTTCCGAGATTTGCTACGGAAACTGGCTGACCCATGGCTCCCAAGTGGAGAACGAGGTGGCCACCAAATGCGTCCGCACGGCGCTGGACGTGGGAATCACTAGCTTCGACACCGCAGACGTTTATGCCAACACCGAGGCCGAAAAGGTACTCGGTAAGGCACTGAAAGGCGAGCGGCGGGAATCCCTGGAGATTTTCACCAAGGTCTACTGGCCCACCGGACCCAAAGGCCCCAATGATTGCGGGCTGTCGCGCAAGCACATCATGGAGTCGATCAACGGCTCACTGAAGCGTCTGAAGACCGACTACGTGGACCTCTATCAGGCCCATCGCTACGACCACGAGACCCCGCTGGAAGAGACCATGCAGGCGTTCGCCGATGTGGTGCACGCCGGCAAGGCTCTCTACATCGGGGTGTCGGAGTGGGACGCGGCCCAGATCCGCGCCGCTCACCGGCTCGCCCGTGAGGCCGGAATTCAATTGGTCTCCAACCAGCCGCAGTATTCGATGCTGTGGCGGGTGATCGAGGAGTGGGTGGTTCCCACCTCGACCGAGTTGGGCGTTTCGCAGATCTGCTGGTCGCCGATCGCTCAGGGGGTGCTGACCGGGAAGTACCTGCCGGGCCAGCCGCCGCCGGCCGGATCGCGGGCGACCGACACCAAGGGCGGGGCCACCTTCGTCCAGCGGTTCATGGCTGACGACGTGTTGGTGGCGGTGCAACGACTGGCGCCGATCGCCGCCGAACTCGACCTGACGATGTCCCAACTGGCGGTCGCCTGGGTGCTGCAGAATCCGAACGTGGCTGCGGCCATCGTGGGTGCGTCCAAGCCGAAGCAGATCATCGAGAATGTGGCAGCCGCCGGTGTCGTCCTGCCCGCCGACGTGATGGCGCGGATCGACGACGCGCTCGGTGACGTGGTGGTCCGCAACCCGATGCTGACCCTTCAGAACGCGCCCAAGGAGCGCCCGTCCTGATGCTGCGCAAGGGCTTTCTGGTCGCGCTGGCGGTCGTCCTGACGCTCCTCGGAGCCTCCATCAGTGGCTGTGCGGCGACCGGCGACCAGTCGGCTCCGCCGCTGCGAGTGCTGTTCATCGGCAACAGCTACACCTTCTACAACGCCGGGATCGACGGCGACCTGCACGGCCTGGCTCCGCGAACGGAGACGGCCCGAGCCGCGCAGGGCGGCTACACCTTGTCGATGCACCTGACCGATACCGGCACGCTGAACCTGCTCGATGACGGATGGGACATCGTCATCCTGCAGGAGCAGAGCCAACGCAGTGTGTTGGACTACGCGGGCTTCGCCGGTGCCGTGCGCACCTTCGTCCCCAAGATTCGGGCGCAGGGCGCCCGTCCCTACCTGCTGATGACCTGGGCGCGTCCGGATACCAAGGGGGTGACGACCGCGGCGTTGCGCAGTGCGGCCGACTCGGCGGCGAAGACGGCCGGTATCGGAGTGATCCCTGCGGGAGTCGCGTTCGGCGATTCCTTGTCCACGCGGCCCTCGATCCCGCTCAACATCGCCGATGGTCATCCCACCCGTGAAGGCACCTACTTGGCCGCCTGCACCGTCTACGCGGTGCTGTTCGGCAAGAGCCCGGTCGGCAACACCTACACGTCCGGCCTGGATCCGGCCGTCGCCGCGTCGCTGCAGCAGGCCGCCGCGAAAGCCGCCGGACAGTAGTACTTCGCCTGCTGTTCACTCGCGCCGTTCGCCGCATCCGCGGGGGTGCTGACATGCTGGGCGGGTGAGCTTGTCTGCGTTGTTCGAACGTCACCCTGAACTGGAATTCCACTCGATCACCGTCCTGCGGGGCGGCCGGACGATGCTGGAACGGACCTGGCAGCCGTACCGGCGCGACGATTCGGGGCTGGTGTACTCGGTGACCAAGACCTTCACCGCGACGGCGGTCGGATTCGCCGTCGCCGAGGGGCGGCTCACCCTCGATGATCGAGTCGTCGACTTGTTGCCTCAGACCGTCAGCGAGCCGCTCGACCCCAGGATCGCGCAGATCACCGTCCACCATTTGCTGTCGATGTCGACAGGCCACGACACCGACACCGCTGAGGCGGTGGTCGGGGTCCCGCCGCAGGATTGGACCCGGCAGATCCTGTCGCTGGTGCCGCCGACGCCGGTCGGCTCGCGTCACGTGTACAACAACGGGGCGAGCTTCCTGCTCGGCGAGGTGGTGCGCGCACGCACCGGCGAGGACCTGCTGGAGTACCTGACGCCGCGGTTGTGTGAGCCGCTGGGAATCGCCCCCCGCTGGGAGCGTGACCCGCTCGGGCGCTGCATGGGCTGGTCGGGAATCCACCTCACCAACGCCGAACTGGCGGCCATGGGCGAGCTGTATCGCTGCGACGGACGCTGGCAGGGCCGCCAGGTGCTGCCTGAGGGCTGGGTGCAGCGTGCCACCGAAGTGCACATCGCCACCCCCGAGTCCGACCAACCCGAGTGGCGCTTGGGCTACGGCTATCAACTGTGGCGCAACCGGGAGGGCTTCCGTCTGGACGGCGCCTACGGACAGTACGCGCTGGTGCTGCCCGAGCGGGAGATCGTGGTGGCCATCTCCTCCGGCCAGGCCCGCAACCAGCGGATGCTCGATTTCGTCTTCGACGAACTCCTGCCCGCGCTGCCTGACGAGCCGATCGCGCTTCCGGACGGGCAGATCGCGGTGCCGTCCGACACCGGCGCGGGCCAGCGGTGGACGGCCCCGTCTGCGGAGCTGTCGGCCAGCCTCGGCATCGACGAGGAGGTCGAGCAGCAGAACCTGCCCGAGTTGCGCGACCTCGACCTCCAGCGCAGCGCGGACGGCTGGCAGGTGCGAATGATCGCGGATCGCCAGCCCATCGCGCTGGTCGCCGGCGCAGGGCATTGGCACCGTCAGCCGGTCACCTTCGCCGAGGGCGTCGTCCCGGTGGCCGCTGCGGCCGGAGCCGACAGCCAGGGAGCACTCACGCTGCTGCTGGCCTTCCCCGAGACCCCGCACACCCTGCAGCTGCGGCTGAGCCCGGCCGGAGAGGCCGTGATGGCGTGGCGCACCGCGCCTCTGCACGCGCCGGTTCTCGGCGCCCTGCGAACCCCTTAGCGGGCGTAGCGGGCCACGAAGTTCGACAGCACCAGGTGCTGGCGCCCATCGACCTGTGATGCCTGAGCCATCGCGATCAGCTCGTCGAGCTCGTCGGGGGCGAAGTAGCCGTGGTGCTGGTAGATCCGCATCCGAGCGGTGAGATCGTCGGCGTCCAATTCGGGGTGGAACTGGGTGACGTAGACATTGCTGCCGACCCGGTACATCTGCACCGGGCAGGCGACCCCCAGCGCCAGCATGGTCACCGTGGACGGCACCTGCGAGCATGCCTCCTTGTGGCCGACGAAGGCGTGGAACTTCTCGCCCACCCCGGCCAGGATCGGGTCGGCCAGGCCGTCCCGGGTGAGGGTGACCTCGATCGCACCCACCGGCTCTCCGAACTCGCGGTCGACCCGTCCGCCCAGGTGGTTGGTGACCGTGCCGACGCCGTAGCACAGGCCCAGGAAGGGATAGTCGGTGTCGACGATCTGGTCCAGCAGCCGTGCCAGGTCGCTCTCGACCCGTTCCTGCACGGGCGTCTTCACCTCATCAGAGATGCTGAACGAGCTGCCGCCCAGGATCACCCCGGAGTAGTCGGCGAGGTCGAGCGGTGGCAGCGGTTCGGACTCGACCCGGACGTGGCGCAGGTCATCGGCGGCCAGGCCGGTGTGGCGCAGCACCGAGGCGTACTCGGCCGCAGCGGCCTCGTCATGGTCACGGGTACCTAGCAGCAGGAACGGAAGCACGGGCACAGGGTACCTGCCCGAGCGGACCTCTCCCGACCGTCCACGAGGCCGATGCTCAGAACGTGGGAGCCGCCGATCCGGTCTCGGAAAGCAACTGCCGCAGCGCAGCCTGCGGGCTGCCCGCCCGGCGCTGCCGTTCGTAGCTGGCACCGTGCTCGGCCAGGGTCGCCGCCGTCTCCAACTCTGCGCTGCAGCCCAGCTCACGAGCGATCGGTGCCAGCCGCTCCAGCCACTTGCCCAGCCCCTCACGCAGGGGCACCTCGCGGCGTCCACCGTCGGTCTTGGGAATGATCACCTCGGCATCCAGCCCGTAGCGGGCGGCCCGCCACTTGTTCTCCCTGACCAGCCACGGGGGCAGGCGCTCGACGGTTTGGTCCTGCTCGTAGGTGCGCGAGATGTGCTCGGCGAAGCATTGGGTCAGGGCCGCCACCGCGCCGAGTTCGGCCAGGGTGGGCACCGAGTCGGCGGTGCGGTTCTCCACCGTGCCGAACTTCGGTGACGGCCGGACGTCCCAGCGGATCTCGGCGGCGACGTTGATCATGCCGCATTCGA
>JAJTBJ010000026.1 GCA_021286985.1 Propionibacteriales bacterium
CACCGATGGCCGCCAGCGGCATGCCGCCACCGACCACCTTGCCGAAGGTGAACAGATCGGGGCTGACGGTGCGGCCCTCCAGGCCCCACCAACCGGCCGGCGCCACCCGGAAGCCCACCAGCACTTCGTCATAGATCAGCATCGCGCCGTGGGCGCTGGTCAGTTCGCGCAGCAACTCGTTGAAGCCCGGCTCTGGCGGGACGATGCCCATGTTGGCCGCCGCCGGTTCGGTGATCACCGCGGCGATCTGATCGCCACGCTCGGCGAAGAGCGCACGAATCGCGGCAGGGTCGTTATAGGGCACCACCACGGTCTGGGCGGCCACCGCGGACGGGACGCCGGCCGAGCCGGGCAGGCCGGCCGTGGCCAGGCCGGAGCCGGCCGCCACCAGCAGGCCGTCGGAGTGTCCGTGGTAGCAGCCGGCGAACTTCACCAGCAGGTCGCGGCCGGTCGCGCCACGAGCCAGCCGGATCGCCGTCATGGTGGCTTCGGTGCCGGTCGACACCAGGCGCACCTTCTGCGCCAGCGGCACCCGCTGGCTGATCAGCTCGGCCAGTTCAGCTTCGGCTTCGGTAGGCGCACCGAAGCTGAGTCCCTTGGCGGCGGCCGCTTGTACCGCTGCCACCACCTCGGGATGGGCGTGACCCAGCAGGGCGGGGCCCCATGAGCCGACCAGGTCGAGATAGCCGCGTCCATCCACGTCATAGACCAGCGCGCCGCGGGCATGATCGATGAACCGTGGGGTGCCCCCGACTGACCCGAAGGCCCGCACCGGCGAATCGACCCCACCGGGGATCACGGCCTGGGCGCGGGCGAATGCCGTGTCGTTTCCGGTCAACGCAGCCATTCGGCCACCTCCAATGCGGCGTAGGTGAGCACCATGTCGGCGCCGGCCCGGACGATGCAGGTGATCGCCTCGCTGAGGGCGGCCTGCCGGTCGATCCAGCCGCGTTCGGCGGCCGCAGCGATCATCGCGTACTCCCCGGAGACCTGATAGGCGGCCACCGGCACCTGGCTGGCGGCGGCGATCTCGGCCAGCACGTCCAGGTAGTGCCCGGCCGGCTTGACCATCACGATGTCGGCGCCTTCGAACTCGTCCAGGCTGGCTTCCAGGCGGCCCTCGCGACGGTTCGCCGGATCCTGTTGGTAGGTGCGGCGGTTGCCGACCAGGGACGACCCGACGGCCTCCCGGAACGGTCCGTAGAAGGCCGAGGCGTACTTGGCCGAGTAGGCCAGGATGCCGGTATCGATGAAGCCGGCCTCATCGAGGGCGTCGCGGATGGCCATCACCTGGCCGTCCATCATTCCCGAGGGGGCGACGAAGTGGGCGCCGGCCTGCGCCTGGGCGACGGCGAGTTCCTGGTATTGGCCCAAGGTGGCGTCGTTGTCGACCCGGCCCCGGTCGTCCAGGACGCCGCAGTGACCGTGATCGGTGAACTCGTCCAGGCAGGTGTCGGCGATGATCACCAGCTCGTCACCCACCTCGGCGCGGACCGCTGCCAGCGCCTGGTTAGCGAAGCCGTCGGCGGCGATGCCGGCGCTGCCCAGGGCGTCCTTGTCGGCGTCGAGGGGCACCCCGAAGACGGCGATGCCGCCCAACCCCGCCTCGACCGCACCGACCGCCTCGGCCCGCAGCGAATCCAGGCTGTGTTGGACGACGCCGGGAAGGGAACTGATCGGGCGCGGCTCGGTGAGCCCGTCGGCCACGAAGACCGGCAGAATCAGCTGCGACGGGTGTACCCGGGTCTCGGCGACCAGGCGACGGATCGCCGCGGTGGTGCGCAGTCGCCGGGGGCGGCGGATGATCTCAGACATCGGCGTGCTCACTTCGGTTTCGGCCCCTGAGGGCGGGTTGGGCGTGCTGACAAGGAAAGTCGTTCATTCGATTGTTCACCTCGGGGAAATCTTGAAGTGCCAGACTGGAACCATGAAGCGAAACGCGCGCGACATCGAATGCTGGCTCACCGACATGGACGGGGTCCTGATCCACGAGGAGCAGGCCATCCCTGGGGCTGCCGATCTGCTCGAGCGCTGGGTGGCGACGTCCAAGCGGTTCCTGGTGCTGACCAACAACTCGATCTACACCCCGCGTGATCTCTCGGCGCGGCTGGCTCGCTCCGGGTTGAACATCCCCGAGGAGAACCTGTGGACCTCTGCGCTGGCCACCGCAGACTTCCTGGCCAGCCAGCCAGGAGAGAAGACCGCCTTCGTGATCGGCGAAGCGGGATTGACCACGGCGCTGCACGAGGCCGGCTTCGTGATGACCGAGACCGACCCGGCGTACGTGGTGATGGGCGAGACCCGCAACTACAGCTTCGAGGCGATCACCAAGGCTGTCCGCCTGATTATCGGTGGGGCACGATTCATCGTCACCAACCCCGATACCACCGGTCCTTCGACCGACGGGCCGCTGCCGGCCACCGGCGCGGTGGCAGCCATGGTCACCGCCGCCACGAATCGGCAGCCCTACGTGGTGGGTAAGCCCAATCCGATGATGTTCCGCTCGGCCATGAACCGGATCGAAGCCCATTCGGAGACCACTGCGATGATCGGCGACCGGATGGACACCGACATCATCGCCGGCGTGGAGGCCGGTCTGCTGACCGTGCTCGTGCTGTCCGGCGTGACGGCGGCCGAGGACATCGAGGTGTACCCCTACCGGCCCTCGTTGGTGTTGGACTCGGTGGCCGATCTCAGCGCGCTGATCTGAGGAGCTCACCCCAACGCTCCCAGCACGGCGTCGACCACGCCGCCGGTGTCGGGGCTGGCGGCGACCCCGATCACACTCAGTCCGGCTGCTCGGGCGGCTTCGGCCGCGGCCACCCCGATGGCGATCACCGGTGCGCCGGGAAGCCCAAGTTTGGCGGCCGCCCGCGCGACTGACCCGGCCGTGACCACCAGCGCGTCGGCCTGTGACCACGTCATGGAGATGTCGGCGGGAAGTGGGCATTCGACGGTGCGGTAGACCGTGACGGCCCGTACGGTCCAGCCGTTGGCAGCCAGGCCGGCTGCAGGTTCGGCCGACGGCTCGGCGGCTCCGGGCAGCAGCACTACTCCGGGGCCGTTCGGAAACGCGGCGACCAAGGACGCGCCGCCGCCGGGGCTGGCCACCAGTGTCGGGGGCAGCCCAGCGTCGGTGAGGGCGCGCGCGGTGGCCGGGCCGATCGCGGCCACCCGGACGTCGGCCCCGAGCTGATCGATCCCGAAGCTCTCCAGCGCAGACACGGTGGCCGACGAGGTCACCACCAGCCAGTCGAAGCCCGCAGCGACGGCCGCTTCGAGCTCGTCCAGCGGTAGCAGCTCCTGGTCGGTGAAGGTGGCGGTGGTCACCTCCGCGCCGGCGGTCCTCAACGTCTCCACGAGGCCGGACGGGCAGCGCGAGGGCACCAGCAGCCGGCGTCCGGTCAGGGGTTTGGGCTTGGTCGCGGCGAGGTCGACGATGGCCGCCGCCCCGGAGGCGAGCAGGGTCTCGGTCACCTGGGCGCCGAGGGCTTCGGCGCCAGCGATGCTCAGCTCAGTGGTGGCCGCGTCGGCGTTGAGGCGCTGCCGTCCGTCCACGGAGATCACGGTGGCGTGCAGCTGGAGCCGGCCATCAACCAACACAGCGTGCGCGCCGACGGGCGCGGCGCAGCCGGCCTGCAGCCCCGAAAGCTCGGCCAGTCGACCGCTCGACGCAGGCCGATTTCGGCCACCGCGGCCAGCCGGGTAGGCAGATGGTCGAGCGGGGCGAGCGCGGCGATCACCGCCGCAGCATCGGCGCGGCATTCGACCGCAAGGGCACCCTGGGCCGGCGCCGGCAGGAACACCTGCGGATCGAGCCGCTGGGAGATGCGATCAGCCAGGCCGATCCGGGTCAGCCCCGCGGCCGCCAGCAGGACGGCGTCCAGGTCGGCCCCGGCACGGGCCAGGCGGGTCTCGACGTTCCCGCGCAGGTCGACGGTGGTGAGATCGGGGCGCAGCGCGAGCAACTGGGCCGCACGCCGTGGACTCCCCGTTCCCACCAGGGCTCCGGTGGGGAGCGCGGCCAGATCCCGACCGTCGCTGGTGCACAAGGCGTCCGCCGGGTCTTCGCGGACGGGGACCGCGGCCAGGGCCAGGTCGGGAGCCGGTGCAGTCGGCAGGTCCTTGAAGGAATGGACGGCGAAGTCCGCCTCGCCGCTGAGCACGGCCGCACGGACTGCTCCGACGAACACCCCGGCGCCGCCGAGGCTGGCCAGCGGAGCGGTGGTGACATCGCCGTGGGTGGTGACCTTCACCAGCTCGACCTCATGACCCAACGCGCGCAAGGCATCAGCCACGTGCCCGGACTGGCCCCAGGCCAGCGTTGATCCGCGAGTGGCAAGGCGCAGTTTCACCGCAGTTCTCCCGTCGTCGAGGCGCAACCGGGCACGACCGGTGCCTGGCTGCGGGGGTTGCGGCAGCAGTCGCCGTGGCACAGTTCGCCGACCGCGGCCTCGGTCGGCCCGACGGCCACCACAGCGGCGATGCGGGCGGCCAGGTCGGCGACGAAGCCGGGATGGGTGCCGATCGTCGGCGTACGAACCAGCCGCAGCCCGAGCTCGGTGGCGGTCTGGGCTGCCTGGGTGTCGAGGTCCCAGATCACTTCGACGTGGTCGCTGAGGAAGCCGATCGGCACCAGCACGACGTCGCGCACGCCGGCTGCGGCATATTCGGCCAGGGCATCGTTCACGTCCGGTTCCAGCCACGGCACGCTCGGCGGCCCGGAACGGGACTGGAACACCACGTCCCAGGACGCGGGCGCGCCGATCGCCGCAGCGATGCGGCCCGCCACCCAGCGGTGCTGGGCCAGGTACGCCTCACCCGTCGGCCCGGAGGCCTGGGCCATCGCGGTGGGAACCGAATGAGTGGTGAACACCACCCGAGTGGTGGACGCAGCCAGGTCAATGTCCGGCGGCAACGTCTGCAGCAGGAGCTCGGCCATTCCACCGGCGAAGCCGGGCAGGTCGAAGTAGGGCGGCAGCTTGCGGACGTCCAGTTCGACGGGAAGCTCGGCCAGAGCCAGCCCCAGATCTTCGCGGTACTGGCGGCAGCCTGAGTAGCCCGAATAGGCGGCGGTGGCCACGCCGAGCACCCGGCGCACCCCCCGTTCGGCAAGCTCGGCGAGCACGTCGGCCACGAAGGGTGCGGAGTTGCGGTTGGCCAGCACCACCTCGATCGGGCGGCCGGCGTCGGCGAGCGCGTCGGCAAGCGCATCCCGCAATGCCCGATTCTGGGCGTTGATCGGGCTCACCCCGCCGAGGGTGAAGTAGTGCTGGCCGACTTCGACGAGGCGCTCAGGCGGAATGCCGCGTCCGGCGGTCACCCGCTGCAGGAAGGGCACGACCTCATCGGGGCCCTCGGGGCCGCCGAAGCCCAGCAGCAGCACCACCTCGTAGGTCATCGCAGCACCTGAAGAAGCTCCGCGGGGGCGATCTTGCGTCCGGTGAAGAACGGGGTCTCCACCCGGACGTGGCGACGCGCGCCGGCGGTGCGCAAATGCCGCATCAGATCGACCAGGTCGATCAGCTCGTCGGCCTCCAGGCCGAGCAGCCACTCGTAGTCGCCGAGGGCGAACGCGGCCACGGTGTTACTCAACACCTGGGGGAACTCCCGGCCCAGCCGACCGTGCTCGACCAGCAGATCGCGGCGCTCATCCTCCGGCAGCAGATACCACTCATACGACCGGACGAACGGGTACACGGTCAGCCACTGCTTGGCCGGCTCACCGAGCAGATAGGCGGGAGCGTGGCGGCGGTTGAACTCGGCGGTGCGATGGACGCCCATGCCACTCCACACCAGGTCGACGGTGTCGGCGAGCGCTACCCGCTGGAAGTCGCGGACGGCGGCCTGCAGGGCGGACGGATCGGTGCCGTGCAGCCACACCAGCAGGCTGGCGTTGGCCGGCATCGCGGTCACGTCGTACAAGCCGCGGACGGTGACCGCATCGCTCTGCAACTGTTCGATCAGGGTGATGGTGGCATCGACCGCGGCCGTCGGCAACGGAGTGCGTCGCCCGAACGCGGCGTAGCAGGTGTAGGCGGTGATGTCGGGTCCGATGGTCATTGACGGCTCCCTTGGTTGAAGACTCGGTTGTCAGCGCCGCGATGGTCAGCCAGGTCGCAGGCGGCTGCAAGGGCGAGCGCGGCTTGCCGCCGTCCGTCGGCGACGCAGTCGGGCACGCCCACTCCGCGGAGCGGCGAACCCGCGACTCGCCACTGCGGGAGGGCAGCCAGGGCCGTCTCGACGGCGGCGACGCGATCGCGGTGACCGACGGTGTATTTCGGCATGACGTGCGGCCAGCGGGCCACCCGCACCTGAGTGGGCGGGGTGGTGGCCCCGAGCACCTCACCGACATGGGCGCTCACCGCGGCAACCAGTTCATCGTCGTCGGCGTCAGCGATCGGCCCGAGCCGTCCGGGAACGAAGGCGCGAATGAGCACCACGTCATCGGGTGCACGCCCGGCCCACTTCGCCGAGGACACGGTGATGCCGCTGATCGGGGCAGGATCGGCCTCAAGCCAGCCATGGGTGGTCACCGGGGTGGCGAAGGCCGTGGCCGGATAGGCCAGCGCGAGCACCGTCGAGGTGGCCAGCGGAATGTCGGACAGGGCAGCTGCGGCGGCCGGCGCGGAATCGGCGAGCAGGGCGGCACTAGCCCGCGCCCCGGCGGCGAAGATCACTGCGTCGAAGGTCTCGGTGGCTCCGTCAACGAAGCGCACCTCGGTGGCTCCGGCGGTGGGGGAGAGAGCAGCGACCGCGCTGTTCAGCCGCAACTCGGCACCGGCGGCAGTCAGTTGGGTGACCAGGGCGTCGATCATGCTGCCCAAGCCGCCGCGCAGCGTGCGGAACGGCGAGTTCGCCCCCCGCGTTCCGGACGTTCGCGCCTTCCGTCCGGCCGCCAGCGAGGCCAGCATCAGGCTGCGGTGCGCCAGCTCGTCCGTCCGCAGCGAGGGCAGCACGGCGTCCAGACTGAGTTCGTTGACGCTGGCGCCGTAGATGCCGCCGATCATCGGGTCGGCGAAACGCTGGACGATGCCGTTACCCAGCCGGGCGCGCAGGAAGGCGCCGATGGTGACGTCGGTGTCGTCCTGCAGTTGCCGTGGCAGCAGCAGGTCGATCCCGGCGCGCAGCTTGTCGGCCCACGAGAGGATGCCCGTGGTGACGAAGGGCCACAGCCGGGTCGGCAGCACCATGCCCATGCCGGCCGGCAGGGGGTGCAGTCGCCCACGGGAACGCAGGAAGACTGTCCGCGTGCCCGACACCGAGATCACCTGGTCGGCCAGGCCGAGTTCGTCGATCAGCGTCAGCGCTGCGGGGCGGTAGGCGACGAAGGAATCCGGGCCATGCTCGATCAGCAGCCCATCGGTGTGTTCGGTGCGCAACTTGCCGCCCCAGCGGTCGGACGCCTCGGCCACCACCACCTCGACCGGGCCATGCTCAGTGCTGCGGACTGCCTCCCAGGCGGCGGCCAGTCCGGTGATGCCGCCGCCGATGACCAGCAGCTTCACGACTGTGGGTCGGCTTTGGGCTGGTAGGGGCACAGCGGGTCGGATTCCAGCGGGTTGCCGGTCCAGGCGTAGGCCCGGGCGCGGGAGCCGCCGCACCAGTTGCGGAACTCGCACACCCCGCAGCGACCGACGAAGGAGTCCGGGTTGCGCAGCGAGCGCATGACCGCGGAGTTTCGGTACAGCTCGACCAGCGAGGTGTCCTTCACATTGCCCACGGTCACCGGCAGGAAGCCGGACGGGGTGACGTCGCCGAGGTTGGAGATGAACACGATCCCGTTGCCATCACGGATGCCGAAGCCGCGGGCCATCGGCCCGGCCTCGATCTCGGCGGTGCTTGCACCGGCGCGCAGACGTGGCGTCGTCACCAGGCGGCGGAAGTGGGGTGCTTCGGTGGTCTTGACCCGGAACGGGGCGCTGGCGTTGAGCCGGGAGGCCCACAGCAGCCACTTCTCGGCCTCTCCCGGGTCGAGTTCGGTCAGTTCGGAGCCGCGTCCGATCGAGATCAGGAAGAAAAGACTCCACTGCATCAGGGTGTGCTGGCTGAGCACGTCGAACACCGCCGGCAGATCTGCCGCCGTGGTGGCGGTGACCAGGGTGTTCACCTGTACCGGCAGCCCGGCCTCGGCGGCGTGGTCGAGCGCGGTCAAGGTGGCCTCGAAGGTGCCGGGCACCATCCGGATGCCGTCGTGGTACTCGGCGTTGGAGGCATCCAAAGACAACGAGATCGCCTGAATACCGATCTCCTTCATCCAGAAGATGGCCTCTCGGGTCAGCAGCGGGGTGACCGCGGGAGCCAACGACACTCCGATTCCGCGGTCGTTGGCGGCGGCGACCAGTTCAGCCAGATCGGGGCGCTTCAGCGGATCGCCACCGGTCATCACCAGGTGCGGCAGCGGCTCGCCCTCGGCGGAGAAGGTGACGATGTCGTCCAGGACGGCGATCGCCTCGGCGGTGCTCAACTCACCGGCGGCCGGCTCGGGCTGGGCGGTCGCGCGGCAGTGCCGACAGGCCAGCCCGCAGGCGTTGGTCAGTTCCCAGTAGATGATCATCGGGGCCCGTTCGTAGGCCCACAGCTCGTTGGGGCGCACTGCGCCGATGCCGACGGCGTGAGTGGTCATGGTCAGTGCTCCTGAGTCTTCGCCTGGATGGAATGGACGAGGTCGACCACGCTGGTCAGCACCTCGGGATCGGTCGTGGGCGGGACACCGTGTCCCAGGTTGAACACGTGCCCGGGCGCGGCGTCGCCCTCGGCGCAGATCCGCCGGACGGCGGCTTCACGCTCGGCGGCCGGAGCGGCCAAGAGCGCCGGGTCGAGGTTGCCTTGCAGCGGCACCGACCCGCCGAGGCGTCGGTTGGCTTCAGCCAGGGTGATGTCGGTGGCCACGCCGACCACGTCGGCACCGGCGGCGTAGAGATTGGTCAACAGGTCGGCGGTGGCGGTGCCGAAGTGCACGCGGGGTACGCCGAGATCCTCGATGCCGGCGAAGACGGCGGCCGAATGTGGCTGCACCATCGCCTCGTAGGTGGCTGCGTCCAGGCGTCCGACCCAGGAGTCGAACAGCTGCAGTGCGCTGGCGCCGGCCTCGGCCTGGGCGCGCAGGAAGGTGATGGTGAGTTCGGCCACCCAGCCCAGCAGCCGGGTGAAGGTGTCGGGATCGGTGGCCAGCAGTGCGCGGGTGGCGGTGAGTTCGCGGTTGGGTCGGCCCTCGATCAGGTAGGACGCCAGGGTGAACGGCGCACCGGCGAAGCCGATCAGCGGGGTGTCGCCGAGCTCGGCGACGGTGATGCCGACGGCTTCGCGAATCGGGGCCAGCGCGTCCGGGTCGAGGTGGGGGAGCGCGGCCACGTCTGCGGCGGTACGCACCGCCGATCCCATCACCGGACCGACTCCGGCCTCGATGTCGACGTCGATCCCGGCCAGCTTCAGCGGCACCACGATGTCGGAGAAGAAGATGCCGGCGTCAACGTCATGTCGCCGGACCGGTTGCAGGGTGATCTCGGCCGCAAGGTCGGGGCGCAGGCACGAGTCGAGCATCGAGATGCCTTCGCGGACCGCGCGGTACTCCGGCAGTGAGCGTCCGGCCTGGCGCATGAACCACACCGGACGACGCGAGACCGGACGCCCGGTGTACGCGCTGATCAGCGGAGAGTCGATGGTGCGTCCCTGCATCAGCGGATGGGTGCCGGGCAGTCGATAGATCACGGGTGGGCCTCCACGTCGATACCGAAAAGGGTGTGCAAGGCGTGCTGGTAGTCGTCCAGCCCGCCGGCGCGAGCCAGTTCGGCGGCGCGCAGGGAAGGGGTATGCAGCAGGGCATTGGAGACCCGTCGCAGCGAACGGGCCACAGCCGCAGCGGTGGCGGCGTCGTAGCGGCGAGTAGCGGCCTCGATCTCACGCTCGATGAACTGGCTCACGTGCGAGCGCATCGCGGTAACCGCAGGGGTGGCTGCCCGGCCCGACTCCAAGTGCAGATAGGTGTCGACGCCGCGGGCGACCAAGTCGCGCGCCGCCAGGACCGCCGCGCTGGCTTCGGCGGGGGCGTGGGCACCGATCTCGTCCAGGTCGATGAGATCGACGCCGAGCAGATCAGCGGCATCGGTGGACACATCGCCGGACAGCGAGAGATCAAGAATGGGGAGGAGTGGACTGGACGAGTCGCGGGCGCGTTCGATCAGTTCGGCGTTGATGATGGGATTGGAGTGGCTGTGGCCGCTGCAGGTGATCACCACATCGGCCTCACCGACCGCGGCGATCAGCCCGTCGGAGGAGACGGCTTCCATGGCGTGGCTGGCGGCGAAGCGCTCGGCGCGGCCGCTGCGGGAGTAGACCGCGATCTGGGTGCAGCCGGCGCGGTGGAGTCCCGCCGAGACCACCCGGGCGTAACTGCCGGTACCGACGATCAGCACCCGTCGTCCGGCCAGGGCGAAGTGACGCTGTTCGACCAGCGACAGGCCGACGTCGGCCACCGAGCGTCCGGCCGCGCCCAGATCGGTGTCGGTCTTGACCGCCTTGCCGGTGGTCAGGGCGGCGTGGAAGAGCCGCCGCAGGCCGGCGGTGGTGTCGGTGTCGGCGGCGGCGAGAGCGTCGCGAACCTGGCCGAGAATCTCCGCTTCGCCGACCACCATGGCGTCCAGGCCGGCGGCGACTTCCAGCAGGTGCTGGACGGACATCTGACCGGCATGAAGTTCGAACTCATCAGTGAGATATTGCCGGTCTGGGTCGAGCACGGAGCGCAGGGTACTGACCACAGCCTCCACTGCCGGATGGAACAGCGGCCCATCGAAATAGAGCTCGAAGCGGTTGCACGTGCTGAGGAGAACGAAGCCCGAGATCTCCGGGCGGGTGCGGAGCGCGGCGACCGCGCCCGGCCCGGCAGAACTCAATGCCGCGAGTTCTTCGGAGGACACCAGATGATGGCTCAGCCCCAACGCGGCAATCGGCATGCGGGACATGCTAGCTCGCCAGTGTCGCTAAGTTGTAAGACTAGGTGTCGCACTTTCTGAGACGCCGACCGGTGTGGCATTTGGAATATTCATTCCACGCGCGGCATAATCATGCCTATGACGTTCACTGTTGCTGTGGCCGGTGCCACGGGCTACGCCGGCGGGGAGGTGCTGCGGCTACTGCTGACCCACCCCGAGGTGAAGATCGGCGCGCTGACCGCCGGCGCCAGCGCTGGCAGCACCCTCTTCAGTCATCATCCGCACCTGGTGCCGCTCGCCGATCGCGTCATCGTCGAGACCACCGCAGCCAACCTGGCCGGCCATGACGTGGTCTTCCTCGCGCTCCCACACGGGACCTCGGCGGCGATCGCCGCCGAACTGGGGCCGGACGTTCTGGTGGTCGATGCCGGTGCCGATCATCGCCTGAGCGACCCGGCCCAATGGCGGAAGTTCTACGGCACTGAGCACGCCGGCACCTGGCCCTACGGCCTGCCCGAATTGCCTGGTCAGCGGGCTGTGTTGGCGTCCACCAACCGGATCGCGGTGCCTGGCTGTTACCCCACCAGCATCACCTTGGCGCTGCTGCCGGCGCTCACCGCCGGTCTGGTCACCGGCACCGATGTGGTCGCCGTCGCCGCCTCTGGAACTTCGGGTGCCGGCAAGGCGCTGAAGCCCAATCTGCTCGGCTCGGAGGTCATCGGTTCCACCAGCGCCTACGGCGTCGGCGGGGTCCATCGGCATGTTCCGGAGTTGCTGCAGAACTTCGCACGGCTTGGTGCGGACGCACCGTCGGTGTCCTTCACCCCGGTGCTGGTGCCGATGGCCCGCGGCATTCTGGCCACCGTCACCGCGCCGCTCGCCGACCCGAGCACCACCGCGGCGGCCGCCCGCGCCGCCTATGCCGCCGCCTATGCCGAGGAGCCGTTCGTCCACCTTCTTCCTGAAGGCGCCTGGCCGATGACCCAGTCGGTGGTCGGCTCCAACGCCGTCCACGTCCAGGTCACGGTCGACGAGGCCGCCGGACGCCTGGTCGCGGTCGCCGCGATCGACAACCTCACCAAGGGCACCGCCGGGGGAGCGGTGCAGTCGATGAACCTCGCCCTCGGACTGGACGAAACCACCGGCCTCAACACGATCGGAGTCGCACCATGAGCGTCACTGCTGCCAAGGGATTCACCGCCGCCGGAGTTGCGGCAGGCATCAAGGCGTCCGGACGCCCCGACCTGGCGCTGGTGGTCAACACCGGCCCCGATGCCCACGCCGCCGGGGTGTTCACCAGCAACAAGTTCACCGCCGCACCGGTGAAGTGGTCCCAGGCCGCAGTCGCCGACGGACGCCTCGCCGCAGTCGTGCTGAACTCTGGTGGAGCCAACGCCTGCACCGGTGACGCCGGCTACGCCGACACCGTCCAGACCGCTGAGTGGGTGGCTGCCGAGGTCGGCTGCGCGGCGACGGACGTCGCGGTGTGCTCCACCGGTCTGATTGGTGTCCGCCTTCCCATGGCCAACGTGCTCAGTGGCGTCCAGACCGCGGCCCAAGACCTGTCCAAGGCCGGCGGCCCCGCTGCAGCGGTCGCGATCATGACCACCGACACGGTGCCCAAGGAGTCGATTCACACCGCCCCCTCCGGCTGGACGATCGGCGGCATGGCCAAGGGCGCTGGCATGCTGGCCCCGGCGCTGGCGACGATGCTGGTGGTGATCACCACCGACGCCCAGCTGACCCCGGCTGAGTTGGACGCTGCCCTGCGCACCGCCACCGAGCTCACCTTCGACCGCACCGATTCCGACGGCTGCATGTCCACCAACGACACCGTGCTGCTGCTCGCCTCGGGTGCCTCCGACGTCGCTCCCGACGTCGAGGAGTTCACCACCGCGCTCACCGGCGTGTGCGCCGATCTGGCCACTCAGTTGCTGGCTGACGCCGAAGGCGCCGCGCACGACATCGAGATCGCGATCAGCGGCGCGGCCACCGAGGCTGATGCCCTGGCGGTCGGACGGGCGATCGCCCGGTCGAACCTGTTCAAGTGCGCCATCTTCGGCAACGACCCCAACTGGGGCCGGGTGCTGGCTTCGGCCGGCACGGTGCCGGCCGACTACGACCCCGAGAAGGTGGATGTCGCCTTCAACGGTGTCGGTGTGTTCCTCAACGGCCAGCTCGGCGCTGATCGCAGTGAGGTCGACCTGACCGCGCGCAAGGTGCTGGTCGAGGTCAATCTCCACGCCGGTGCGGCGGCCGCGACCATCTGGACCAACGACCTCACCTACGACTACGTCAAAGAGAACGCGGAGTACTCCTCATGACCGAAGCGGCCGACAAGGCGTCCATTCTGATCGAGGCGCTGCCGTGGCTGGAGCGCTACGTCGGCAAGACCATCGTCATCAAATACGGCGGCAACGCCATGGTCGACGAGAAGCTGAAGGCGGCCTTCGCCACCGACATCGTGTTCCTGCGCACGGTCGGGGTGAAGCCGGTGGTCGTCCATGGCGGCGGACCCCAGATCTCCGACATGTTGTCGCGGCTGGGGATCGCCAGCGAGTTCCGTGGCGGTCTGCGGGTGACCACGCCTGAGGCTATGGACGTGGTCCGGATGGTCTTGATGGGGCAGGTGAACCGCGAGTTGGTGGGCTTGATCAACACCCATGCCCCGATCGCAGTCGGTATCTCCGGTGAGGACGCCGGGCTGTTCACCGCCGAGCGGAAGGCGGTCGAGGTCGACGGCGAAGAGGTCGATCTGGGCTTGGTCGGCGAGGTCACCGAGGTGCGACCGGACGCTGTCATCGACCTGCTCAATGCCGGACGGATCCCGGTGGTGGCCACGGTCGCCCCGGACGAGGACGGCCAGGTCCACAACGTCAACGCCGATACCGCCGCCGGGGCCCTAGCGGCGGCGCTGGGTGCGGAGCGGTTGCTCGTCCTGACCGACGTCGAGGGGCTCTACCGCGATTGGCCGCAATCTCGCGAGGTGATCCGCCAGATCGCGGTGGACGACCTGGCCGCGATGCTGCCCACCCTGGCCTCGGGGATGATCCCCAAGATGGAGGCGTGCGTGGAGGCGGTGCGGGCCGGTGTGCCCAAGGCCACGGTGATTGATGGCCGAGTGCCGCACTCGTTGCTGCTGGAGATCTTCACCGACGAGGGCATCGGCACCATGGTGCTGGGTCACTCGGCGCTGAAAGAGCTGATCTGATGACCGTCCAGCCTCAGGCGGGCAGCCAGGCCGAGCTTCTCGGCCGCTACTCCGGCGCGCTGATGAACACCTTCGGTCCGCCGTCGCGGGTGTTCGTCCGTGGCGAGGGCGCTTACCTGTGGGACGCCGACGGCAATCGCTACCTCGACCTGCTCAGCGGGCTGGCGGTGAACGCTCTCGGTCATGCCCACCCGCAGGTGCTGGGGGCGATCTCGGCCCAGCTGTCCACGCTGGGCCACGTGTCCAACTTCTTCGCCACCCCCACCCAGATCGCCCTGGCTGAGAAGCTGACCGCGTTCGTCACGGTGAACGCCCCTGAGCTGCCCGCGCGGGTGTTCTTCACCAACTCCGGTACTGAGGCCAACGAGGCCGGCTTCAAGATCACCCGGATGACCGGCCGCACTCGACTGATCGCCATGGAGGGTTCCTTCCACGGGCGCAGCCTGGGCGCCTTGGCGCTGACGTCGAATCCGAAGTATCGCGAGCCGTTCGAGCCGCTGCCCGGCGACGTCACTTTCGTGCCCTACGGCGACGCGGACGCGCTCGCGGCTGCGCTGGACGACACGGTGGCCGCCGTCATCGTCGAGCCGATCCAGGGTGAGAACGGTGTCGTCGAGCCGCCCTCGGATTTCCTGGCCACTGCCCGGCGGCTCACCGCCGAGGTGGGGGCGTTGCTGTGGCTGGACGAGGTGCAGACCGGCATCGGGCGCTGCGGCGACTGGCTGGCCAGCAGCGCGTCCGGAGTGACGGCCGACATCGTCACCTTCGCCAAGGGGTTGGGCAATGGCTTCCCGATCGGGGCGTGCGTCGCGACCGGCCCCGCCGCGAGCCTGCTCACCCCGGGAACCCACGGCACCACGTTCGGAGGGAACCCCGTGGCCGCGGCCGCCGGCCTGGCGGTGCTCAGCATCATCGAGCGCGATGGGCTGCTGGCCAGGGCGACCGCGGCCGGCGAGCACCTGGTAGCAGCGGTGACGGCACTGAACCATCCGCTCGTCCAGGACGTCCGGGGACGGGGCCTGCTGCGGGGCATCGTGCTGGCCGAGCCGAAGGCTGCGGCGGTTGCTGCGGCCGCCTTGGAGGCAGGCTTCGTGATCAATGCACCGCGTCCGAACGTGCTGCGCGTAGCACCGCCGCTGGTCATCACCGACGTCCAGCTCGACGAGTTCGTCGCCGCGCTGCCGACCTTGTTGGAGGCCTGATGACAGAGACGATCAAGGCGCCCCTGACCAAGAGCGCGCGTCAGTCGAAGATCGCCGAGTTGATCGAGCGTGAGCCGATCGGCTCCCAGACCGAGTTGGCCGCGCGGCTGGCGGACTCCAACATCGCCGTCACCCAGGGCACCTTGAGCAAGGACCTGTTGGAACTCGGTGCGGTGCGGGTGCGTACCGCCGCTGGCCAGTTCGCCTACGCGCTGCTGGCCGGCGAGCATGCTCCGGGCAGCCCGGCGGCGCTGGCCCGGCTGAGCCGGCTGTGCGGCGAGCTGCTGCTGTCGGCTGAGGGCTCGGCGAACCTGGCGGTGCTGCACACCCCGCCGGGAGCGGCACAGTTCTTCGCCTCGGCCATCGACAAGGTCGCCCTGGAGTCGATTCTGGGTACCATCGCCGGCGACGACACCGTGGTGGTGATCTCCCGGGCGGCTGACGGCGGCGCGGCGCTGGCCGATTACCTGTTGAGCTTGCACACGAACGGATAGGGAGCAGGAGATGACCGAATCGACCGAAGCCGGACGGTTGTGGGGCGGGCGTTTCGCCGGGGGGCCGGCTGAGGCGATGTTCGCGCTGAGTCAATCGACGCAGTTCGACTGGCGGCTGGCCGGTCACGACCTGGCCGCGTCCAAAGCGCATGCCACGGCGTTGGAGGCTGCGGGACTGCTCACCAAGGCCGAGTTCGCCGCAATGATCGCCGGTTTGGACGTGCTGCTGACGCGGTTGGCCGCCGGTGAGCTGGCCCCCGAGCCGACCGACGAGGACGTGCATGGTGCGTTGGAGCGGCTGCTGATCGCCGAGGTCGGTCCCGAGCTGGGTGGACGGCTGCGTGCAGGACGTTCCCGCAACGATCAGATCGCCACCTTGATTCGCGCCTATCTGCGTGATGCCAACCAGGTGTTGGCCGCAGACGTGGCCGCGCTGATCAGCGCGCTGGCCGATCAGGCCGAGGCGAACCTGGGTGCGATCATGCCCGGACGGACCCACCTGCAGTCGGCGCAGCCGGTGCTGCTCAGCCACCACTTGCTGGCGCACGCCTGGCCCCTGGTGCGTGATCTGCAGCGCCTGGAAGACCTGGGCCGGCGCCTGTCGCTGAGCCCGTACGGCTCCGGCGCGCTGGCCGGCACGTCCCTGGGGCTCGATCCACAGCTGGTCGCGAAGGAGCTGGGCTTCGCCGATTCGGTGCCCAACAGCATCGACGGCACCGCCGCTCCTGATTTGGTCGCTGAGCAGGCCTACGTCCTGGCCCAGATCGGGGTCGACCTGTCGCGCCTCAGCGAGGACATCATCTTGTGGTGCACCGCCGAGTTCGGTTTCGCTCGGCTGGACGATGCCTGGTCGACCGGGTCGAGCATCATGCCGCAGAAGAAGAACCCTGACGTCGCCGAGTTGGCCCGGGGCAAGGCCGGACGTCTGATCGGCAACTTGGCCGGGCTGCTGGCCACCTTGAAGGGTCTGCCGCTGGCGTACAACCGGGACCTGCAAGAGGACAAGGAGCCGGTGTTCGACGGCCTGGATCAGCTGCGGGTGCTGCTGCCGGCCGTGACCGGCATGGTGGCCACGCTCACCTTTGATCATCAGCGCATGGCCGAGGTCGCTCCCAAGGGCTTCTCCCTGGCCACCGACGTGGCCGATTGGCTGGTGCGGGCGCGGGTGCCGTTCGCTCGGGCCCATGAGATCGCCGGTGCCTGCGTGAAGTACTGCGAGACCGCCGGCATCGAGTTGGCCGACCTGACGCCGGCCCAGTTGGCCGAGATCTCGCCGGACCTGGCTCCCGCGGTACTGGACGTCCTCACCATCGAGGGCTCGGTGGCGTCGCGGAACGGACGCGGCGGCACCGCCCCGACACAGGTGCAGGCGCAGGTGGCCGAGTTGCGTGGGGTGCTGGCGGCCCGGTCGTGATCGCGGCATGACCGTGGCGGATTTCGGCCTTCATCGGCTGAACGACGAGCTGGCCGCGGTGGTCTGCAGCTGGGCGCAGACTCCCGCTGAGGTGGCGATGTTCGCCGGCGAGAGCCTGTCCCCGCCGCTCACTGCCACCCAATTCGCGCGTGTGGTGGGGGAGCAGGATCGCCAAGCGTGGGTGCTGTTGTTGGCCGGGGTCCCGGTGGCGATGGGGTCGGTGCAGTTCCGCGGTGAGAGCGCCCGGTTGGGCTGGGTGCTGACTGATCCGTCCCGGCGCGGTTTCGGCTACGGGCGAAGGATGGTCACTGCGTTGCTCGCGCAGGCGTGCGCCGATCCGCAGGTGCGGCGGATCACCTTGGGCGTCTACCGCGACAACACCGCCGCACGCGCTCTGTATGCCGATCTGGGCTTCGTCGACACCGGGGCCCGGCGTTACACCGAGGTCAACCAGGAACGCTGGGAGAGTCTCGATCTTGAACTGGTGCTGCCTGTGCAACTGGGCTCACTCGAGCAGTAGCCAGCGGCCCTTGGCCCGCCGGAAGACCCGCAGATCTCGCCACCCGGCGACGTGGCCGACACCGGCTGCCAGCCTTTTGCCCACCTGCCGGGCTGCGTCGTCCTCGGTGACGTCGTTGGTCCACGGCACCACGAATCGGACGGTGATCCGGGGCAGGCCGCCGCTGCGGAGCGGTTCCACGTCGACGAAGGCGTCCTCGACATGGCAGCTTTCGGCCACCGCCACAGTGGCAGCGCGCTGGGCGGCCCGCGGATCCAGGCCGGGGCGTAGCCCGGTGATTGCCACGCTGGCTCGAAATGACGGCATGGCCCGACCATAACCGGCGGCACCGACGCCGTCCGCCCGTGCGCGGCAGGGTTGACGTCGGTGCTCGTCGGCGCGCACTAGGCTTACCGCCTGTGAATGCCTTACTAGACGAACTGACCTGGCGTGGGTTCATCGCCCACTCCACTGACCCGGACGCGTTGGGCGCGGCCTTGGACGCTGGACAGGTCTCGTCCTATGTGGGCTTCGATCCGACCGCTCCCAGCATCCACATGGGCAACCTGGTGCAGTTGATGCTTTCGCGCCGACTGCAGGCCCACGGTCATCGCCCGTTCCTGCTGGTGGGCGGCTCGACAGGGCTGATCGGCGATCCGAAGCAGTCCAGCGAACGCAACCTGAATCCCAAGGACCTCGTGCACGAGTGGGTGGAGCGGATTCGCAGCCAGGTGAGCAAATTCGTCGACTTCGACGGGCCGGCAGCGGCCACGGTGGTCAACAACTACGACTGGACCTCCGAGCTGAGCACGCTGGACTTCCTGCGCGACATCGGCAAGCACTTCAGCATCAACCGGATGCTCGACCGCGAGGTGGTCAAAGCCCGGCTGGAGACCGGCATCTCCTACACGGAGTTCTCCTACATGCTGCTGCAGTCGTTGGACTTCCTTGAGCTGTACCGCCGCTATGGCGTGACCATGCAGACCGGGGGATCGGACCAGTGGGGCAACCTCACCTCCGGCGTCGAGCTGATCCGGCGCGCCGACGGCGGCAAGGCGCACGCGCTGGCCACTCCATTGCTGACCAAGGCCGACGGCACCAAGTTCGGCAAGACCGAGTCCGGCACCGTGTGGCTGGATCCAGCCATGACCAGCCCGTACGCCTTCCACCAGTTCTTCCTGAACGCCGAGGACGCGATGGTGGGCACCTACTTGCGGATCTTCTCCGAGCGCAGCAAGGAGGAGTTGGACGGGTTGCTGCGCGAACACGTCGAGGCGCCACACCGCCGGCTCGCGCAGCGTGCGCTGGCCGACGACATCACCGACTTGGTGCATTCGCCACAGGAGCGGGCATCGGCTACTGCGGCCGCCTCGGCCTTGTTCGGCGGCGGGGAGTTGCGTGACCTGGATGCCAGCGTCCTTGCGGCGGTGAATGCTGAACTCGGCGGTCGGGAACTGTCCGTCGGATCCGAATTGGTACCGATCGTGGACGCTATGTTGGCCGCCGGTGTGGTCACCAGCAAGGGGGCCGCACGGCGCGCGATCGACGAGGGTGGTGCCTACCTGAACAACCAGAAGGTGACCGATCCGGAGCAGCGGCTGACCTCCGCGGACCTCTTGGCAGGGGAGTATCTGGTGATTCGGCGGGGCAAGAAGACCGTCGGGGCCCTCAAAATCCTGCGTTAGGCCTAGTCAGAGCGGGACACGCCCGGGCGTTCGGCCGATTTGACCCGCCCCGCCTGACCGCGTAATGTTCATCAAGCGCTGCCGGTGACACGGACGAGACAGCAAGAAGCTGGAACGGACGGATCGGAGCGCCGAACCCAACCAAGACATCTTGGACTCGGTGTGTCTTCATGCCAGAAGCCATCAAGCCCAGAGCCTCGTCACGGCCAAGTTCGAGGGAAGAACCCCGGTTTGACAACGGGATTCGGACCTAGTAAAGTAAGTCGAGTTGCCCCAAGCGGCGGTTAAAAGCCAAAGCGCGGAGCGCACCCGAAACTTGAGAACTCAACAGCGTGCTTAAAAGTCAATGCACAAT
>JAJTBJ010000027.1 GCA_021286985.1 Propionibacteriales bacterium
CGGATCTCGGTGGTCTTGAACGGCAGCATCCGCGCCAGCCCACCGGTGCGGCTGAGCACCCGCAGGCTGCCCAGGAACGGCACCAGCGCCGCGGTCAACACCAGGCCGCTGATCAGCGGATTCAGCTGGCTCATCCGCAGCGCGTCGACCGCATAGGGCACCAACAGGCTCATCAGCAGCGGCACGAACGCTCCCGGCGAGCGGAACAACCGCTCGACGTCTCGCCAGACCAACGCGGACGGGCCGAGCCCGCGCCCCTTGGTCGGACGGACGTGGCCTTTCTCGATCGCCCGCCGCTCCACCAGGATGTCGCGGATCAAGCCCAGGTCGAGGGCGAACATGGCGCCCTGCATGCCGGCCACCAGCGACCCGCCCGACAGCAGCCGCGCGCGGCGGATCAGGTTCAGCCGTCGCACGGTGGCCACCAGCAACACCACCAGCACCAGCAGCCACACCGCCGACACCGCGAGCAGAGTCACCCGCAGGCTGGCCTCGCTGGTCAGCGCCGGTGCCGGGATCCAGGCCACCGCCACTGCGATCACGGCCACGCCGGTGACCAGGGCCAGCACCGTCCACACCAACTGCAGACCTTTGAGCAGCGCCTCGCGTTCGCGGGTCTGCTCGGCGGCCGACACCGCCACCATGGCCGCTGCACCCAGTCCGGCCGCCAGCGCCCAGGCGATCACCGAGAACCAGTCCATCCCCGACAAGGCAGCCACCAGCCCCGTGGCCAGCAGAGGCACCAACACCCCGGCCACCACCGGAGCGACCAGGCGTCCACTCAGCAGCCGGCGGCGGCTGATCGGAGCATCCATCAGCCAGGAGCCTTCGGCAGCAGAGGCCAGCACCGGACCGAACAGCCGCGACAGGCCGATCGCCAGGGCGTAGCCGGCGAAGATCATCGCGGTCGGCAGCAGCAACCGTGCGCTGCTGCAGGAAGTGGTGGTGCACGCGGTGGCACCGTGCTGGGCGTTCAGCACGGTGGAGGTGATCATCGCCCCGACCAACACCACGCTGAACAAGGTGACGTAGCTGTCGGAGAGAAGTTGGCCGATGGTGCGGGTGGCGCGGCCATGGCGCCAGTGCTTCATCAGGTCGTGCAGGTCGCGCTCGTCGACGGCCAGCGGTTCGGCGTCCGGCAGGAAGAAGAAGGTGCGCGCCACCGCAGGCTCAACGACCGGTTCGGCAGCGACCGGGGCCGTCCCGGGGGTGGGCGCCCCCGAGCGAATCAGCTTGCGGGACTTCTTACTCACTCCACGCCCTCGTCCACCCGACCACGATCACCCAGGCGTACCACTCGGGTGGCGACCTTCTCCGTCAGTAGCGGGTCGTGGGTGGCCATCACGATGGCCAGGCCGCGCTCCCGCTCGGCGACCAGTCGATCGGCCAGCCAGGCCACACCTTCGACATCGAGGCGCTGCTCCGGCTCGTCGAGCACCAGCAGCTTGCGGGGACGGACGAAGGCGGTCGCCAACGCCAGTCGACGGCGCTGGCCTGAAGACAAGGTGCCGGGCAGTTGGCCCGACTGGGGCACCAGCTGCACCTCGTGCAGCACTTCGTCGACCGCGGCGTCCGGGTCGGGAATGCCGTGGGCCCGCGCCAGCAGGTCGAGATGCTCGACCACGCTGAGGTCGGGGAAGAAGTCCAGATCGTCGATCACGGTGGCCACGTCGCGGCGGATCGCCGGGTTGGTCTCGCTGGCCCGAATTCCGTTCACCTCGATGGTGCCGTCGTCGGGTCGATCAGCGCCGATCAGACAGCGCAACACCGTCGACTTGCCCGCCCCGTTTCGCCCGGTGAGGGCCACCGCTTCGCCGGCCGCCACCTCCAGGTTGAAGCCATCAACGATCACCACCGGCCCGAAGGCCTTCCGCAAGCCGGCGATCTTCAACACCGGAGTCTTTCGTGCCATGGCCTAGATTCTCCCCCATCATTCCAGCCCTTACTGCACGGCCCGCCACGATGCGGCGACATGGACGGCAGAACACACTCCTGGGCGGGTCGTGGCAGGCTATGCGCGTGCAATCAGCCAATCGCCGCGCGAGCCTGTCAAAGAAGAGGGCCGCGGTGTCGGAGATGTTCGACCAGGTCGCCCCGCGCTACGACCTGACCAACGATCTGCTGTCGCTCGGCATTGACCGGCTATGGCGCTCCCAGACCGTCGCCGCCGTCGACCCTCAGCCCGGTCAGGTCATCCTCGACCTCGCCGCCGGCACCGGGACGTCCACCCACCCGTTCGCCGCTGCCGGCGCCACGGTGATCCCCGCCGATCTGAGCGAGGGCATGCTCACCGAAGGCAAGAAACGTCAGCCCGATCTGTCCTTCGTCAACGCCGACGCCTTGGCGCTGCCCTTCGCTGATGCCACCTTCGATGCGGTCACGATCAGCTTCGGGCTGCGCAACGTGGAGAACGTGTCGGTTGCCTTGTCGGAGATGTATCGGGTGACCAAGCCCGGCGGCCGGATCGTCATCTGCGAGTTCTCCACCCCCACCTGGAAGCCGTTCAGAGAGTTCTACCGCAAGTACCTGACTCGTGGTTTTCCGGTGGTGGCGCTGTTCACCTCGACCAACCCGGATGCATACAATTACCTTGTCGAATCGATCTTGGCCTGGCCCGACCAACCCAGCTTGGCCCGGGAACTGACCAAGGCTGGATGGAAGCGGGCTGAGTGGAAGAACCTCTCCGGGGGCGTGGTGGCTCTCCATCGAGCCCGCCGTTGACTTTCACCCTCGACGCCTACGCGGCCCGCAGCTGTCCGGTGAAGACGCTGCATGCGCTCACCCATCCCAGCGAGCGTCCGCCGTCGGGTTTGACCTTTCCGGGTGCGGCCGAGTTCGTCGCTGAGGTCCTGGCCACCATTACCGCCGCCCCCGGAACCGTCGATCTGCGCGGTCTGGTCGCCGCCTCCAGCGAGGAGGAGGAAGCCGCCTGCCTGGCCGCCCTCGCTGCCGGCGCACCGGTGATCGTCGGTGGCCTGCTGCCCCGCGACTGGGACGGGCACCGCCGGGGCCGGGTGGAGCTGCTGATCCGCACCGAGGACGGCTACGCGCCGGGGGTGGTGAAGTTCCAGCGGGCGCTGGATCCGCGCCGCGACGACCGCGCGTTTACCTACTCGCCAGTGACCGCCTTGGGCGAACGCCGCTCGGGCACCGGCTGGCGCTACCGCTGGAACTGGCGCTGGGCCAACGCCGTCCAACTGACTCACCTGTGGGAGTTGCTGCGGGCCACCGGCTACGCCGGTGACCAACCCACCGGGGTAGTGATCGGCACCGACCGGATCGACCACAGCGGCCCCGTCGCCACCTGGTTGGACCTGACCGAGCCGGCGCTGAGCCCGACGGCCGAGGGCGCCGATCCGGCCGAGCTGGTGAGTGCCCACGACCGCTACCAGGCCCAATTCGCCGAGCGGGTCGAGATCGCCGAGCGTGCACTGACCGGAGCCGAGCCGCCGTCCGGACTGCTGCCACCGATCGTGACCTCGGAGTGCCGGTTCTGCGAGTGGTGGTCGGTCTGCCGTCCCTTGCTGGACGAGGACGACCTGAGTCTGCGGGTGAGTAAGTCGCCACTGAGCCGGGTCGAGGTGTCCGGGCTGCGCGCCGCCGGGGTGCACACCGTGGGTCAGTTGGCAGGCGCCGACATCGACGAATTGCTCCCCCGCTACCTTCCCCTGGTCGCGTTCCGGCAGGGCGCCGAGGAACGGCTGCGGCTCACCCAGCGACGCTCCCGCCTGCTGGTGGACGGTGTGGAGTTGGCCCGGCTCACCGAAGGACCGATTCCGCTGCCCACCTCGCCGGTGGAGATCGACATCGACATCGAGACCTCCCGGGACGATCGGGTGTACCTGTGGGGCTTCTGGGTGCGGGCCGACGGCGCGGAGTACTACCGACACTTCAGTTCCTTCACAGATCTCGACGATGCCGGCGAGCTGGAGCTGGCTGTCTCGGCGATGCGCTGGTTGGCCGACCTCGCCGCACAGGTCGACCTGCGCGTCTACCACTACTCCGACTACGAAGTGGTGCGGATCACCCGGCTGGCCGCCAGTGGGCATCCGACGATGGCATGGGCCACCGACTTCGCCCATGACCGCTTCGTCGACCTGTTCGAGGTCGTCCGCACCCACTTCTTTGGAGCCAACGGTCTCGGGCTGAAAGTGGTCGCCCAGTCGGCGGCCGGCTTCCACTGGCGCGACAATGAGCCCGGCGGGCTGAACAGCATGACCTGGTTCGATACCGCGGTGCATGCCGAGGACGCCGAGGCTCGCGCGGTCGCTCAGCAACGGGTGCTCTGGTACAACGAGGACGACGTCCGCGCCACCGCCCAACTGCGCGCGTGGCTGCGGGAGCAGGCCTGAGGGGCCGAAGTTTGTCAACGGTTTAGACCAAGCTGACAAATCGTGGTCACTGAGCGGAAAATCGGGTGAACATGCGCTATCTTGCCGGTTATGGCACAGCAGCTTCCGGTCCAAATTGACCGCAACAGCCCGGTACCGCTGTACCACCAGGTGGCTGAACAACTGGCCGAGGCTATCGACACCGGCATCCTCAAGCCCGGGGATGCGTTCGAGAACGAACTGTCGATGGCTGAGCGGCTCAACCTTTCGCGACCGACGGTACGCCGGGCGATCATCGAGTTGGTTTCACGCGGGCTTCTGGTCCGCCGCCGCGGAATCGGCACCACCGTCGCCAACGAGGTGGTGCATCGCCGCTATGGCCTGCCCAGCCTCTACGACGACCTCAAGCGCGAGGGGCAGAATCCGCACACCGAGGTGTTGCAGTTCTCGATCAACTATCACGACGACCGGATCGCCGAACTGCTCGGCCAGCCGGCCGGCACCCCGCTGGTCTACGTCGAACGGCTTCGGACGGTCGATCAGGGCCCGGTGGCGGTGCTCCGCAACTGGCTCAGCCCCGACTGGTCGGATCTGGAGATCGACGAACTGGCCACTTACGGCCTGTACACCCTGATCCGGGCGCGCAACATCGTGCCGGCGGTCGGCTACCAGCACATTTCGGCTCGGCATCCCACCGAAACCGAGCAGCAGTTGCTGAAGATGTCGGCGACCGATCCGGTGCTGGCGATGTCGCGGCGGGCCTACGACCCGTCCGGCCAGCCGGTGGAGTACGGCGACCACTGCTACCGGTGGGACCGCTACTCGATCGACATCACCGCGTACTCCAGCTGACGACCCTCGACTACACCCGCCGGTCGAGTTCTCGGCGGCGGGTGCGGTCGACGTCGACGACCAGCACCTCCAGCCCGATCACCGGCTCGGCCAGAGCTGCGCTCACCTCACTGATGCTGCGCAGCCGACGCACCGGCACGCCGTAGCCGGCCACCACCGCGGCCAGGTCCAACCCGCTCGGGGTGGCGAACACCCGCTCGAACGCGTCGGCGAACTCAGGCGCCCCGTACTCGAGGGTGGCGAAGATGCTGCCACCGGCATCATCGGCGACCACGATCCGCAGCTGGGGACGAGGTTCCCCCGGCCCGATCACCAGCGCGCCCAGATCATGCACCAACGACAGGTCACCGCACAGCAGGGTGGACGGCGTGGCCGAGCCCAGGGCGATCCCGACGGCTGTGGAGACCGTGCCGTCAATGCCGGCCAGGCCGCGATTGGCGTAGCAAAGCGGCGTTTCGGCACCGATCGGTGCCAGGTCGAGGTCACGGATCGGCTGGGAGTTACCCACGCACAACACCTGGTCGGCGGGCACCCCGGCCAGCACGGCGGCGGCCAACTCGACCCCCGTGATCTGCTCACCGCCCCGGGTCTCGTCGATCACCTGCGTGCGCCGGGCGGCGTCCGCCTCGCGCCAGTCGGCCAACCAATCGCCCGACCCTGCCTCAGCCTCCACTGCGGCGACCACGCGGGCCGCCCGCCAGCCCGGATCGGGATAATCGGGACCGTCACCGACCACGATCAGTTCCACGTCAGAGCGGGCCAGCAGCGCACTGACCGGGCGCGACAAGGTGGGATGACCGAACACCACCACCCGCTCGATGCGAGCCGCCAGCTCGGTGGCCAGCAGCAGGCGTCCAGTGGCCAATGCGTGGGTGCCGCACCGGGCGTTGCTGGACGGCTCGGCGATCAGTGGCCAGCCGGCCTGTTCGGCCAGTCGGACGGCCGCAGCGCCCACGGCCGGCGACGCGTCACCGCAGATCACCACGGTGGGCCGGGAGCCGTCCAGCGGCACCGGCACCGGCTCGGCGATCACCTCTGCGACCACCGGCTCCGCACCAACGGCAGCCCATTCGGTCTCTTCGGCGATCAGCGGCTCGGGGAGCTCCAGGTTGAGGTGCGCCGGCCCCGGACGTCCGCCAGTGGCGCCGGTGGCCAGCAACACCGCACGAGCGGCGAACGCCCGCCAGGAGGCTTCCGGTGCGGCCGCCGCGACGCGGGTGGTGAAGCGGGTGAAGCCGTCGAACAATCGGCCCTGATCGGTGGCCTGATTGGCGCCCACACCGACCAGCCAGCTGGGTCGGTCGGCGGAGACCACCAGCAGCGGCACGCCGGCGTGGTGGGCCTCCAACACCGCCGGCATCAGGTTCGCGACCGCAGTGCCGGACGTGGTCACCACCGCCACCGCGCGTCCACTGCCCTTGGCCAGACCGAGAGCGAGGAAGCCGGCGCTGCGCTCGTCCACCCGGACGTGCAGCCGGAGCCGACCGGCGCGGGCGGTCGCGTCCAGGCACAGCGCCAGCGGCGCACTGCGCGATCCCGGCGCCAGCACCACATCGGTGACGCCTTGGGCGAGCAGTTGCCCGATCACCGTGCGGGCGCACCGGCTGGATTCACTCACCGTTCCTCCTGAGGTCTTCCGGCAGCAGCGACCACCGGGTCAGCCAGCGCTGCTGGGTGGCGGGATCAGCCTGCCACCCCGTAGGCGTGGGCGTCACCGACCGGACCGGGATCATCCCGTCGACGGCGATCAGTGGTTCAGCGGTCACCTCGGCGGTGAACATGGCGGCGGTGTTCAGCCCGCAGGCGTACGGCAGCTCGGGCAAGGCGGCGGCCAGGGCAACTCCGGCGGCCAGACCCACCGAGCTCTCCAGCGCCGAGGACACCACCACCGGCAGGCCGAGCCGCTCAGCCAACTCCAGACAGCGCCGCACCCCACCCAGGGGCTGCACCTTCAGCACGGCGATGTCGGCAGCGGCCAACTCGACCACCCGCTCCGGATCACCCGAGCGGCGAATGCTCTCATCGGCGGCGATCAGCACCGGCGAGCCGCTGCGAGCCAGCCGAAGTCGCAACTCGGCCAGCTCCTCGACGGTGGCGCACGGCTGCTCGGCGTACTCCAACTCGAAGCGGGACAACGCGGTCAGGCGGCGTTGCGCCTCGTCCACGTCCCAGGCTCCGTTGGCGTCGATCCGCACCCGGCCTTCCGGTCCCAGCGCATCCCGGACGGCCTCGACCCGCTCCAGGTCGTCGTTCAGCGTCTGACCAGGTTCGGCGACTTTGACCTTCGCCGTCCGACAGCCGGACGCGGACACCAGGCGGTGCGCAGCCTCGGCGCCGATGGCCGCAACGGTGACGTTCACCGGCACCTGGTCGCGTACCGGTGCAGGAAAGCCGAGGTAGGCGGCCTCCCAGGCGGCCCGCCACCATTGGCCGATCTCGGGGTAGTCGTAGTCGGCGAACGGGCTCCATTCGGCCCACCCGACCGGGCCCTGAAAGATCAGGCCCTCGCGCACGTCGATCCCGCGGAAGCGGTTCCGCAGCGGCAACGAGTAGGCCTGGAGGTTCATCGACTCAGCGGCCGATCCACAGACCTGCGAACACTCCGATCGCGCACAGCAGCTCTGCGATTCCGGTCTGCTTCAGCACCGGGATCAACTGCCCGCCGGAGGCGCCACCGGTCACCGCCCGCACCGTGCCGGCCAAGGGCAGCACCATCACCAGCCCGAGCAGCGCCCACCAGGTGGTCAAGGCGGCGATCGCCACGACCCCCGCCACGGCGCAACCCAGCAGACCGACGAAGAACCAGCGGGTGTTGCGATCACCGAGCCGAGTGGCCAGCGTGCGTTTGCCGGACGTCCGGTCCCCATCGAGGTCGCGCAGATTGTTGGCCACCAGAATCGCGCAGGCCAGGGCGCCGATCGCGATGGCGGTCAGCCAAGCGGTCAGCGACACCGTCCCCACCTGGATATAGACCGTGCCACCGACGGCGACCAGGCCGAAGAAGATGAAGACGAACAACTCCCCCAGCCCCAGATAGCCGTAGGGGTGGCGTCCGCCGGTGTAGTACCAGGCGGCCGCGATCGAAACGGCGCCGACCACCAGCAGCCACCAAAAGCCGGTGACCACCACGATGGCCAGACCGGCCAGTGCGCCCACCGCGAAGGACGTGATCGCAGCGGCCAGCACCTGCTTCGGCGCGGCCGCGCCGGAACCCACCAGCCGCATCGGCCCGACTCGATCGGCGTCGGTGCCGCGGATCCCGTCGGAATAGTCGTTGGCGTAGTTCACGCCCACCTGCAGACTCAGGGTGACCAGCAGCGCCAGCACCGCGGGAACCAGGGCGATGCCGCCTTCGAATGCCGCCACCGCCGAGCCGGCCAGGACGGGGGCTACCGCCGCCGGGAGGGTTCGAGGACGGGCACCTTCGACCCACTCAGCCAACGTCGCCATGCACACCCTCCTGCCAGACCCGCAGGAGTGCGGCCCGGTCGATCTTGCCTAGGGATGTGTACGCCATCGACGGCACCTGCCGCAATTCCTTGGGGACGGCCGCGCGCCCGAGCACGTCGCCGACACGCTCCCGCAACTCCTCCAGGGTGATCGCCGAAGTGGCCACGGCGACCACACGTTGACCCCACCGCGGATCGGGAACCGCCAGCAGCACCGGGCCACCGGCGTCCGGCCCACCGAAGGCGGCGTCGCAGGCGCGCTGGGCCCAGGCCAGGTCGACCTTCTCCCCGCCGGAGATGATCACGTCATCGAGTCGTCCGAGCACTTCCAGGTGGCCATCGACGATCCGGCCACGGTCAGCGGTGGTGACCACCTCACCGTGCAGCACCTGAGCGGTGAGGTCGGGTCGCAGGCGGTAGCCGGAGAAGGCCATCGGCCCGCGCAGCAGGATCCGTTCGTCGTCCAGTTCGACGCCGACCCCGTCCAGTGGAAGGCCGTCGTAGACGCACCCGCCACAGGTCTCGCTGGCGCCGTAGGTGGTGACCACCCGCAGCCCGGCCGTCCGGGCGCGGTCGAGGAGTTCAGGATTGGCCGCACTGCCACCGAGCAGGATCGCCTGGTAGCCGGCCAGGCGGGCCACCAGTTCGGGGGCGTTCAGCGCCTGATGGAGTTGGGCGGCGACCAGTGACACGTAGCTGCGGACGTTGACGTGGGGCAGATCGGCCAGGTCGGGGCGAACGAAATGAACCTGGGTTCCGGCAACCACAGCCCGGGCGATAGTCATCAGCCCAGCGACGTGTTGGGTGGGCAGTGCGCAGACCCAGTCCCCCGGCCCCCCGAGTCGGGCGTGGGTGGCTTCCGCGGCGAAGCGGATCGCCGAGGCCGAGAGCACCACCGCTTTGGGGGTGCTGGTCGTCCCCGAGGTGGGCACCACCAGCGCCGCGTCCGGTTCGGTGACCGGTTGACCCAGACCGAGGGCCGGCTCCAACCGCGGATCACACACCGGTGCCAGCGGCCCGTCGCCTGCGAGCGCCTCCGCGATGCCGTTGACCAGCGCCGCGCCCGCCAGTTGCCTGAGCTGCATCCGTCCAGCCTAGGCCTGATCGGCCGCCTGCCAGCAGTGACAAGCCCGAACTGGGCCAACCCCGCGACCAGCCCACCCGTCCAGTCAGGTGTCCACCCCTAGGGATAACCGCTCACCTGAGAGATCCTGAGAAAATTAATGTGAAATACTCAGGGACGTGGGTGTACCTCGTTGGATCAAGCTGGGGGCGATCGCAGCGACGGCCGTAGTGGCGTTGGCTCCGATCGTGCCGACGCCTGCTCATGCCGATGCTGATACTCCTGACGCGTTGGCGCAGTTGTTCAGCATGCGTGCCCATCTGCTGAACGAGCGCAATCAAGCCATCGCCATCGACGTCGCCGGTATCGAAGCCCGCCACCTCGCCCGGGTGAAGGAACTCGGCTACGAGCCCGGCACCACCGACCCGCGTGAGATCGCCCGCCAGATGATGGTGAACAAGTACAACTGGGGTGCCGACCAGTTCGCCTGCTACAACAACATCATCATTCGCGAGAGCAACTGGATCGTGACCGCCGACAACCCGCATTCGTCGGCTTACGGCATCCCGCAGGCTCTGCCCGGCAACAAGATGGCGTCGTTCGGTTCGGACTGGCGCACCAACCCGGCCACTCAGATCGCCTGGGGCCTGTCATACGTGAAGAGCCGCTACGACACTCCGTGTGAAGCCTGGTCGTTCAAGCGCGCGCACGGCTGGTACTGAGCACCCGCTACCCATTCCCACACCAGCGCCCGGGTCGATCTCGACCCGGGCGCTGAAATTTGTGTCGGTTTACTGGTGGGGTTCGACCGGCGGGACGATACCGTCCTCGATCGCCCGGCGGAACAGGTCGAGCTTGCTGGCTGCCGGCCGGTTCACGTTGGTGTACTTCACCCGGATGCGCTTCAGGTACTCCTTGACGCTGTTCTCGGTGATGGTGAGGCGCTCGGCGACCTCGGGAACCTCGAAGCCGCCGGCATACAGCGCCAGCACTTCACGTTCACGGGGCCCAAGGTTCGCAGCCACATAGGAGGCATCGCCTTCGATCGCAGCCAGGATCTCCTGGCTGATCACGACCTGACCATCGGCGACCGCCTCGATCGAGGCGATGGTCACCGAAATCGGCTCAGCTTTGCGACACACACCGGCCGCGCCGCCGGCCAAGGCGCGACGCAACAGCCGGACGTTGTCGGCGATGGAGTACACCAGCACCTTGTAGCCGGACTCAATGAGGCGTTCGGCATTCACCAGGGGATCGGAGCCGTCATCGAGCTGCAGGTCCAGCAGCACGACTTCGGCCTCGGGCATACGCTCCAGGAACTCGTCCACCGTGGCTGCGCCGGCGACCAAAGTAACCTCGTGACCGGGCTGGGTCTTCAAGGCTGCGGACATGCCAATACGAATGGCTTCATGGTCATCGATTACCGCGGTGTTGATCATGGCCGAAAGCCTAACGTGTGTTCACCTGACCGCGGGCGTCCAAGCCCACCAACTCGCTGGTGCCGTCTTCGCGCACGGCCAGCACGGTCACCACATCGTCGTAGCCCTCGGGGGCGGCGCGCGCCACCACCTTCTTGGTGTTGGAGTCGGTGAGCAGTCGGCTCAGATGTTGGGTCAGAGCCGCCCGGACGTCCTCGGGCAGGCGGGTGCCACGGCTGTCGACCAGCCGGACGTCCACGCCGCGTCCGCGGGCCACCTCGATGGCATCCGAGGTGAGCTCGGTGACCAGGTTGCCGGCGCGCATCGCGTCGCGCAGTCGCGATTCCTGCGCCAGGCAGGCGTCCCGCTCGGCTTGGGTGAGCTCGTAGTTCGGGTCGGCGATCCGGGTCAGCAGCGGACCCACCTGGGCCCGCAGCTGGGTCAGCCAGACATCCCGCAGCACCATCTTGGAGAAGCTCTGCGCGATCGCTCGGTTGGCCGCGGCCGACGAGCGCCGAGACGCGGTCATCCGGTCGGCCATCTCGATCAGCCAGGTCTGCAGCAGCTGCGCCACCAGCATCCACGAGAACGGTCCGAAGCCGACCCGCAGGACATCGCCGGCGCCCAAGCCTTGGGTGATCGCCCAGACCGCCGAGACCAGGGCGTACAGCCCCACCCCGACCCAGGCGACCCGTTCGCGTCCGCGCACCAGGACAGCGACCAGCAGCACCATCACCACGGTGCTGTGCCAGGTGGCGTAGCCGGGCCAGTCATGCTCGGGCAGGACCGACTGCACCAACAGGGTCACCCCGATCAGCAGGCCGACCACCGTCCAGGCGGCGGCCAGGTTCATCGGGTTCTTGTCGGAGCGGCGCAGCGTGACCACGGTGGCGATGATCGCCAACACTTGGGCGGCGAACACCGGCCAGGCCAAGGTGACCCGGTCGAGGCTGGTCCAGCCGAGCAGGAACTGCAGCACCACCACGATCCAGATCAGCCGGATCAGCGGCGGACGGGTCAGCTCGGGGATCTCCGGCATCCGACGGGTGCGGTGCTCCTTCACCTCCGGTTCGGTGGCGACCTTGGGCTGCTCGCCGCTGGAACCCCAGCTCAAGTTGACCGTGGTGCCCTCCCCCGGCTTGGACAGGATCTCGGCGTGGCCGCCGATCGCCCACATCCGGTAGACCACCGAGACCTGCAGGCCGAGGCGGCGTTTGGGCACCTGCTCGGGGTCGAAACCGACGCCGTCGTCGGCGATCGAGATCAGCACCTCACCGGGAGTGGGGCTGGCCAGGGTCACTTCGACGTTCTTCGCCTGAGAGTGCTTGGCCACGTTGAGGGCCACCTCGCGCACCACCATGCCCAGGGTGCTGGCCACATGCTGCGGGACGGCCAACTCGTCCAGGCTGGAGGTGATCTTGGCCTGCGGCACCAGGGCGCCGACCACATCGGTGACCAGCCAGTTGAGCTGATCACCGGTCACCGGCAGCCGCGCCTCGGCCGGCGCCTCCGCCTCAGCCAGACGGTCGACGGCTCGTTGAGCCTGAGCCGAGACGTGGGCGTCGTTCGCGTTCTGGGCGGCGGCCACCAGGGTGGTCATCACCTCGTCGTGGACGATGCCGTCGAGGCGGTGACGCTCCTCCAGCAGGGCCTCGTCGATCGCGGCCGCGGTGGATTCCCGATGCGAGGCGTACTCGATCTCGTCCAGGCTCTTGAAGGCGTTACCGACCACACCGAGCGCCACGATGACCACTGAGGAGTTCATCACCAGCACGATCATGTCCTGCACCGCGCCCAGCAGCGTCGCCCCTTGTCCGGACGGGGTCATCCGCACCACGGCGAACAACAGGCCGGCGGCGATCGCGTACCCGAAGCCCCAGGCGGTGCCACTGGTGACGGCAAGGCAGACTGCTGCCACGCCCAGACACACCCACAGCCACGGGCTGGAGGTGGCCGGCGCTGCCGACTGCCAGGCGATCGGCCAGGTGATCAGGCCGATCGAGACCAGCGCCACGTAGACCAGCGCCCAGCCGCGCAACCGGCGTCCCAGGAAGCTGAAGATCATCATCCCGATCGAGGTGATGACGATGCCGCCACCGATGCTGATCGTCCACCAGGGCGCCAGGTAGGGGATCTGGGCGGCCGCGCCGAAGGCGGCAGGGATCAGGGTGCCCAGACAGAACAGTGCGACCCCCCGCTCGACCCAGGCGGTGAGTTGTCCAGCTTGCAGATTCAGCTTCATCGAATGCCCTATCGGCTCCAGTCCACCAATTGGTCGCCGTCATGGACGCCATCAGGCCAGACGGCTCGCACGATACCGGCTGCAGCCAGCGCTTTGCGGCAGCCGGGGCACGGCGGGTCGGTGATGTAGGCGGTCGCGCCCTTGGTGTCCCTGGTGGCGAACAGGAGGGCGTTTACTTCGGCGTGGATCGCAATACAGAATCCGGCAGTACCGGGACGGTCGTAGTCACCCAGCCCGGGCACCTGGTCGTAGTCGAGTTGGCCACGGGGGCAGGCACCTTCCAGGCAATCGGGATGACCGGGCGCTGCTCCGTTGTACCCGGTCGCGATGATCCGCCGATCCAACACCAGGACCGCTCCGACGCGGCGACGAGTGCATTTCGCGCGCGCCGAAACGGCCTGGGCGATGTTGAGGAAGTATTCGTCCCAGCCCGGCACCTGTGGCTCGCTCATCACTCTCCTGATCGCAATCCGTTGGCCATGTTCGTTCGTTGCGATTCAAGCGTGCAACAGGTTATCCCGGCTGGCGACTCATTCCTATTCAGTTGAACGCATTGCTCATGGCGAGGTTGGGGTCTTGACGAGTGGGGGTCAGACCCTGTTGGGCCATGAAGTCGGCCATCGCCGCCCACTGGGCCGCATCCAGCTTGCCGCTGACCGCACCGTTGATCGTCCACAGCGGGACGGTGGCGGCCAACGTTGCCTGCGCGGCCTTGGCTCCGGCGGGCGTGCCGAGATCAGGGACGTAGCTGGCCGAGACCGCCAGGGCGTGGTTCTGATCGGCGACCACCGACGAGACCCCGGCCAGGGTGCCGGCCACCACGGCCTTCACCACGTCGGGGTGGGCAGCCGCGTAGTCGGCGGTGGTGACCAGCGAAGCCGAGACCAGCGGCACGGTGCCGGTGGCGATCGGAATGCTGCGGATCGGTGTGCCGGCCAAGCCGAACTGCACCGCATCGTTGTTGCTGAAGCCGACGATCGCATCCACCTTGCCGGTCGACAGCGCGGCCACCTGGGTGTAACCGATCTCCTTGATGGTCACGTCGGCCTCGGTCAACCCGGCCGACTTCAGGGCCACCAGCAGGGCGAACCAACTCTCGCCGTACTTGCCGGGAAGCCCGATGGTGTGACCCTTGAGGTCAGCCAGGGTGGTGATCGGCGAGCCGTTGGCCACGATGACCTGCACCGGGTAGTCGTGGTAGTACGCCGCGACCGTGACCAGGTTCATGCCCTGGGAGCGGGCCTGCAGCACTTCGTCGCCACCGGCGACCACGAACTGCTCTCCCCCGGTGGTCAGCGCCGTGAACAGCCCCTCGGAGGTGCCGTGGTGGCGCAGCGTCGGAGTCACTCCCGCCTTGGTGTAGCTGCCGTCGGCCATGGCCGCGTAGAACGGGCTGAACTGCACATTGGGGATGTAGCTCAGGCCGATGGTCGGCGAGGTCGCCGCAGTGGACGGCGCCGGGGCGGCGCTGCAGCCGACCAGGGCGACCGCCAGGACGGCAATCAGGGCAAGGAGCAGGCGTTTCATCATGACCTTTCGGTTCGAGGGTTGAGTGAAGCGACAATCCGGGAGCGGCGCTCAGCCACCAGGACAGCAATGAAGGCCGCCGATGCCAGCAGGGCGAGCCAGATGATGGTGGCGATCATGCCGGCGGTGTCGACGTTGTTGCGCTGGACGGTCAGCACCGTGCCCAGCCCGTCCCCACCCATCACCATTTCGCCGACGATGGCGCCGGTGACCGAGAGGCTGACACCGTTGCGCAGCCCGCCGAGGATGGACGGCAGTGCCATCGGCAGCTCGATGTGCCACAGCAGACCGGGTCCGTGGGCGCCGTCCATGCGGGCGGCGTCGATGACGTCGCCGTCCACGTGACGCAGGCCGACCACGGCAGCGATCAGGATCGGGAAGAACACGATCAGCGCACACAGCAACACCACCGGGCCCAGCCCGTAGCCGATCCACAGCACCAGCAGTGGGGCCAGCGCGATCGCCGGAATCGCCTGAGTGGCGCCCAGGAACGGGTTGACCGCGGCGGCGGCCCAGCGGGAGCGGTGAATCAGCACGGCCAGCGGCAGGGCGACGGCGGTACCGATCAGCACGCCGCCGAGAGCTTCGACCACAGTGATCGCCAGCCGCATCCAGAACGCGGGCGTGACCAGGTCGAGGAGCAGCCGCGCACCGACGGCCGACGGCGTGGGCAGCAGCGCCGAGCCGGAGCCGGCAGTAATCGCCCACCCCACGAGCAGCAGCACGCCCAGAGCGATCGGGGCGATCGCCTCGCGTCTCATCACACCTCCAGCTGTTCAGCCCGAGGCGGTGGTTTCGAGGGGAGCGCAGGCAAGCCCCCGCGCATGTGAATGCGCGGCGACGCCGCGTGCTGCCTCCCATCCGGACTTTCACCGTCGGCCCTGGAATTTCACCAGATCAACCGACTCATCTCTGGTGTCACCACCATCGTCGAGCCGGGTCGCGGGCTTTCACCGCCGGTTCGGACTTACACCGACCCCGGAGCACGTTCACCGACGATTCTATTACGGAATCCCACCGACGCCGACCAGTCCGTCGCAGCGTCACGTTGGTGCCAGACTTGTGACGCAACGTTGCACTGTCACGAAAGGACGATCATGCGCATCGCCGTTCCTGCCGAAGTCAAGAACCACGAGTACCGGGTGGCGATCACCCCGGTAGGGGTCGCCGAGCTGGTTGGCCACGGCCACCAGGTGTTCGTCCAGTCCGGTGCCGGATTGGGTTCCTCGATCAGCGACGCCGAATACGTCGCCCAAGGCGCCACGATCGTGCCGACCGCCGCCGAGACCTGGGCCATCGGCGAGATGGTGCTGAAGGTGAAGGAGCCGATTGCTTCCGAGTTCGGCTACCTGCGCGAAGACCTGCTGCTGTTCACCTACCTGCACCTGGCGGCCGATCGTGCGGGCACCGACGCCCTGCTCAACGCCGGCACCACCGCGATCGCTTACGAGACCGTCCAGTTGCCCAACGGGCTGCTGCCGTTGCTGTACCCGATGAGTGAGGTCGCCGGCTGCCTGGCACCGCAGGTGGGCGCGCACGCCATGATGAAGGCCCAAGGCGGCCGCGGCGTCCTGATGGGCTGCGTGGGTGGCGTGGCCAACGCCAAGGTGGTCGTCCTCGGTGGCGGCACCGCCGGCCAGAACGCGGCCAACGTGGCTCTGGGCATGGGCGCCGACGTGACCATCCTGGACACCGATCTGGAGAAGCTGCGCACCACCTTCTGGCGTTACGAGAACCGGGTCCACGGCATCGTCAGCTCGAAGTTGGCGATCCGCGAGCAGGTGCTGGCCGCCGACATGGTGATCGGCACGGTGCTGATTCCGGGTGCGAAGGCGCCAAAGCTGGTCACCAACGAGATGGTCGCCGAGATGAAGCCCGGCTCGGTGCTGGTGGACGTGGCCATCGACCAGGGCGGCTGCTTCGAAGACAGCCACGCGACCACCCACGCCGACCCGACGTTCACCGTCCACGACTCGGTGTTCTACTGCGTGGCGAACATGCCCGGCGCGGTGCCGAACACCTCCACCTGGGCGCTGACCAATGCCACCTTGGCGTACGCGGTGAAGCTGGCCGACAAGGGCTGGAAGAAGGCGTGTGCAGACGATCCGTCGCTGGCGCTGGGCCTGAACACCACGGCCGGACAGATCACCTACCCGGCAGTCGCCGAAGCCTTCGGCCTGGGCTACACGCCGCTGGCCACGGTGCTCGCCTGAAGCTCGTTTCGCTGAAGGCCCGGTTCGTCGGTTTCGACGGGCCGGGCCTTCGCCGTTCTTCGTCGGCTCCGCGATCCGCCAGTTCAGGGACGCCGCCGCACTCCCCCGCAGAACACGTCCAGCAGGTCGTCGACCGGTTCGGCGACGGCTTCGTTTCGCGGCGGTGCGAAGAACGGGTACAGCACCCCCAACAGCAGCCGGGTGAGCAGGGCCGGATCCTTGTCGACGAACTCGCCGCTGGCGCTACCCGCGGCGAAGAGTTCGTTGATCGGCGCCAGGAATCGTTCGACGTAGGCGCGGCCGAAGGCGGCGCGATCGTCCGGTTCGAGCTGGCCGACGTCGTGCATGGCCAGCCGCATGATCGCCCGGCGCGCCGGCGGTAGGGCGAAGAGCCCGTGCACCAGCCAGCGCAGGCGCTGCTCACCGGTGCCGTGGTCGGCGCTGTCGGCAACCACCGCGGCGACCTCGTCGAGGTAGCCGACGCAGATGGCGTTCAGCACGGCCGACTTGCCGGCGAAGTGGTAGTAGAGGGCGGGTTTGGTGATGCCGCAGGCGTCGGCGATCTCGCGCATGGCCACACCCTCGTAGCCGCGCGCCACGAACATTTCGGTGGCGGTGCTCAGGATCTGCTCACGCATGGGTGGCCTCCTCGGCGACGGCCGGACGGGCTTCGTCGGCTCTCGACTTCAGGAACAGTGCGGCGATCAGCAGCACCACACCGATGCCGGCGATGAACCCGAAGGCAGCCGTGTAGCCCACTGCCGGTGCGGCAGCCGAGGCGGCGACCGCTCCGACGACGGCGGCGCCGAGCAGCTGTCCGATGCTGGTGAACACGTTCACCAGGCCTTGGGCCGAGGAGCGTTCGGCGGCGGTGGTTTCGTTGAGGGTGACGTAGCGGATCGGGGCACCGAGCAGGGCGGACATACCGAAGCCGATCAGCAGCCCCGAGGCGATGAACAGCCACAGAACGCTGGCGGTGAGGCTGAGCAGAGCCATGCCGATGGCCATGATGGCCACGCCGACGGTGATCACGACCCGCGAGCCGAAGCGGTCGAGCAGGCGTCCGGCCACCGGGGAGCCGACGCCCATGGCCAACACCACCGGCATCATCAGGAAGCTGCCGACGCCGCTGGTGACACCGAGGGCGGCCACGGCCAGCAGCGGCATGAACACCAGGCTGGCTTCGCCGATGCCGGCACCGGCAGTGAGCAGGTAGCCCAGCCGCAGCTGGCGGCGAGTGAACAGTCCCACCGGAAAGACCGGGCTGACCGCACGGCGCTCGACCAGCACCAGCAGCACCCAGGCCACTGCCGAGACCAGCAACCACCCCCAGACCGCCGGGGTGGCCAGCGAGGTCACGAAGTGGCCGGTGTCGATAGCGACCAGGCCGAGATCGAGGGCGGCCAGGGCGATGGCGAGCAGGCCCATGCCGAGCCAGTCGAAGCTGCCCGCGTCGGCGTGATGCTCATGCGGCAGCACCTTCCAGGCCAGCACCATGACCACGGCAGCGATCGGTAGGTTGATCGCGAACAGCCACTGCCAACCGGCCAGCAGCAACACGCCGCCCAGGATCGGGCCGATCACGAAGGCGATGCCGAAGACCGCACCGATCAGACCCAGCGCGCTCCCCCGCTTTTCCGCCGGGAAGGTGTCGCCAATGACCGCGCTGGCCACCGGGAAGATGCCGCCCGCGCCGAAGCCTTGGATGGCACGTCCGATCAGCAGCAGGACGAAGCCGCCGCTCACCCCGGAAATGACGACGACGGCCGAGCCGAGCGCGAACAGCGCCACATCGGTGAGGTAGATCGCCCGGCGTCCGAAGTTGTCGCTCAGCTTGGCCATCAGTGGCGTGCCGATCAGGTTGGCCAGCACGTACACGCTGAAGATCCACGACACCGCGCGGGAGTCGATGCCGAATTGGGCCTGGATCGCCGGCAGCGCCGGCCCCACGATCGCGATGTCGAGCGCCCCCATCAGCACCCCGACGAACAGCACCCCCAGCGTCCGATTGCGTTCCTTGTCGTCCATGACCGCTAGCTTACCTACCGGTCAGTAGGGCGGGACGCCACTCGATTGCAGAGACGCCGGCGGACGAGATCCTGCCTCCGTGGATTCCACGCGCAATACCAACGAGCAACGCCACATCAGAGACTCACCGCGCTCCAACGACTGGCCGCACCGGCTACTCACGACCGGCATGTTCGATTGATGGCTCCCATCACCCGGCAGCAGTGCGGGCCCTGACCATCAGAGATGATTGGCGCGCGCCAGGCACCCTACGCACGAGAGTTCTAGTCTCCGAGTCGCAGCGCCAGTCACTGCCCCTCGACGTCTCCCGCATCACTGGTAACCGACCCCAGTTCATCCATGGATGAGGCACCAGTCAGTTTCCAGCCGCTCGCGCCAAAAACGCGGTCGGCGATAAACGCCTCAAGGTGCCCCTGACGTGTCCGGTACACAAAGGGCAAGCCACGCTCGCAAAGCACTGAAACCAGGGAAAGCACGAGGAACACAAGTACTGCAACCGAGGCAAGGAAGGTCAGCA
>JAJTBJ010000028.1 GCA_021286985.1 Propionibacteriales bacterium
CCGACGACATGGACGTCAACCCCACCAAGGAGAAGAAGCTGACCAACGTCCGCTCTTCCACCGGGGACGAGCTGGAGCGGCTGATCCCACCGCGCCTGATGAGCCTGGAGCAGGCGTTGGAGTTCTGCCGCGGCGACGAGTGCCTGGAAGTGACTCCGAAGAACGTCCGCATCCGCAAGGTGATCCTCGACGCCAACGAGCGCGCCAAGCAGCGCAACCGCGCCAAGAACGCCTGACCCGCGGACGCGGGCGGGGACGTACGCACTCTGGTCCCAAACTTTTTGCAGCCATGCAAAGTTGCACTACTATAAATCTGCGCCGCTGCAATCAGCGGCGTGTGGTGTGTGTACTGGAGGTTCCCCATGGCGACAGCTGTCGAAGCACGTCCCTCGATCGATGAGGCGGCACCCAAGCCATTCATGACTCATCGTCAGATCCTGCTGGTGATCTACGGCCTGATGGCCGGCATGTTCCTCAGCTCGCTGGATCAGACCATCGTGGGCACGGCGATTCGTACCATCGGCGACGACCTCAACGGGCTCGACCAGCAGGCCTGGGTGACCACCGCCTACATGATCGCCGCCACCATCACCACCCCGCTCTACGGCAAGCTCTCCGACATCTTCGGACGCCGCCCGCTGTTCCTGATCAGCATCACCATCTTCGTCCTGGGTTCGGCCCTGTCGAGCTTCTCCACCTCGATGCTCATGCTGGCCGGCTTCCGCGCCTTCCAGGGCCTGGGCGCCGGCGGCCTGATGTCGCTGCCGCTGGCCATCGTCGGCGACATCATGTCGCCGCGGGAGCGCGCCAAGTACCAGGGCTACTTCATGGCCACCTTCGGCATCGCCTCAGTGGTCGGCCCGCTGGTCGGCGGTGTCTTCGCCGGAGCCGACCAGATCCTGGGGATCGCCGGCTGGCGCTGGGTGTTCCTGGTGAACGTCCCGGTGGGCATCGTCGCCCTGGCCATGGTGACCGCCTTCCTGCACCTGCCGCACGTGCCGCACCTGACCCAGCGCCGCATCGACTGGTGGGGCGCCGGCCTGGTGGTGGCCACCTTGGCCCCGCTGCTGCTGGTCGCCGAACAGGGCCGCGATTGGGGTTGGGGCTCGCCGCAGGCCATTGCCTGCTACGCCATCGGCGCCGCCAGCCTGGGCGCGTTCGTCCTGGTCGAACGGGCGATGGGCACCGACGCGATCATCCCGCTGCGGCTGTTCTCCTCGCGGGCGTTCTCGATGACCACGATGCTCGGCGCCCTGGTCGGTTTCGGCATGTTCGGCGCCATGCTCACCATTCCGCTCTACCTGCAGATCGTGAACGGCCTCACCCCGACCGAGTCGGGCTTCGCCACCTTGCCAATGATGGGCGGGGTGATGCTGGCCTCGATCGGCACCGGCCAGTTGATCGCGCGCACCGGCGAATACCGGATCTTCCCGGTCACCGGCACCGGCATCACCGCCGTCGGCTACATCCTGCTGCTGAACCTGTCGCTGGATAAGCCGTCGTGGTACCTGATGGTGGCGATGTTCACCATCGGCCTGGGCCTGGGCCAGCTGATGCAGACCCTCACCTTGGCTGCGCAGAACTCCGCGCCGCCGCAGGACATGGGCGTCGCGACCAGCTCCTCCACCTTCTTCCGCTCGATCGGCGGCACCTTGGGCACGGCCGTCCTGCTGTCCATGCTGTTCACCGTCCTGCCGTTGAACATCACCAACACCCTCACCGACAAAGACACCGTCACCGCCGCGCTGGACGCGGCCCTCGATCCGGCCGTGGCGACCGCGCCGAACAACGTCGCGGTGATGGACAAGATGTGGAACTCGGCGGCGGACAAGATCAAGGATCAGGTCGACACCAACCTCGCCGACGCCACCAAGACCGTCAACGACCAGGTCGAGGCGAAGGTGCGCCAGAAGGTCTCCGACGCCGTCCACAAGGCGGCCGCCACCGGCACCGGCAAGCTGGCCGACGGCATTACCGCCCTCAGCCTGGGTCTGGGCAAACTGGCCGACGGCGCGGCAGCGTACGTGGCCGGTGTGAGCCAGATCGGCTCCGGCGCACAGCAGTTGGCGGCCGGCGCCACCTCCGCCAGCAGCTCCAGCCAGCAGTTGTCGTCCGGGATGGATCACCTGTCCACCGACCTGACCAATGACAGCGGCACCGCCGCCAAGGCCGGCACCTCGGCGTCCCAGACCACCGACGACGTGGTGACCTTGAAGGCGGCGATTTCGAAGCTCAACTCCGACACCACCGCGTGCACCGGCGGCGACGCTCCCGCGTGTGCCGCCCTCGACGGTGACCGCAGCGACGTCGATGCCGCCGTGACCGCGCTGAGCGCGGACGCCAACAGCACCGACGGCTACCTCAACGGCAGCTCCGGGCTGGTGGACGACCTGAAGACCCACTCCGGTACGGCTGACGGCCTGGCCAAGGGCATCAGCGGACTCTCCGGCGGGCTGGGTGGCCTGGCCGGCGGCCTGAACCAGCTGGCCACCGGTGCCACCACGGCCGGACAGAAGGGCAGCCTGCTCAGCGATGGCGCCTCCGGCGCCGCCGTCGGCACCACCAAGATCGCCGACGGCGCCCACAAATTGTCCAAGATCGAGCAGGTGGTCGAAGACAAGGTCGCCGAGGTGCTGCCCGATGCCCAGCGCAAGGCACTGGAGAAGGTCGCCGAGGAGAAGAACCTGAGCGTCATCGACGGCAAGCTGGCGGTGAACTGGGCCGACCCGGTTCAGCGTCGGGCCATGATCGACGAGCTGGTGCCCCCGCTGATCGAGAGCATCCGCAGCGGCGACAACGAGCAGAATCTGAGCACCGACACCAGCGCCAGCGACACCTCCTTCGTCAAGGGTGCCGACCCTCGGCTGACCAAGCCGTTCCTGCAGGGCTTCAACGACTCGGTGGTTACGATCTACTGGGTGGGGCTCGGCGTGATGCTGTTGGCGTTCACGTTCACCTGGTTCTACGACGTGCCACCGCTGCGCCGCCGCTCCGCCCTGGAGGAGAAGCACGCGCATCATCAGGCAGCGACGCGGGAGGCAGCCGAATGACCCACACCATCGACGAGGTCGCCGCCGGCTCGCTGCGGGAACGCAAGAAGCAGGCCACCCGCCACGCCATTCACGAAGTGGCGCTGGCGCTGCTGGAGGAACGCGGGCTGGAGGGCGTCACCGTCGAAGAGATCTGCACGCAGGTGGGGATCTCCCAGCGGACCTTCTTCAACTACTTCCCCACCAAGACCGCCGCGGCTTTCGACCTGACCGAGACGGTGATCGAGCCCGAACTGCGGGAGTGGTTCCTCTCGGCCCACGGCGATCTGATCTCTGACGTCTGCGACCTGGTAGCCAAGGCGATGAGCCTGCCGAGTGACTATCCGCGGGTGAAGGCGCTGATCAAGAAGTACCCCGACTTGAGCATGACCTTCTGGAAGCAGTTCAGCGTCCGCAAGCAGCCGATCATCGACATCATCGCCGAACGCACCGGCGATCGGGACGTGGCCGGCACCGCCTTCGGAGTGATGATCGTGGCGATCATGGGGATGATGCGCCACCCCAGTGACGACCCCAGCGCCGAAATCGCCTCCCGCCTGAAGGCCGAAGTGGGCAGCATCGCCGCCCTGATCGGCCACTGCGACTGCTGAGCCCGTCACCCCCGCTGGTTGAGCGTGCCGCTGGTTGAGCTTGTCGAAACCAGAATCCCCCCAGGTTTCGACACGCTCGCAACGCTGGCTGCCCAACCAACGACTCAGCTGATCGGTGGACGCTCCTGCGCCCACGGACGCACCCGCTCCAACTGGGCAGACACCTGCAGCACCGTGGGTTCGTCGTGAGGGCGTCCGACCAACTGCACGCTGAGCGGCAGGCCGTCGGCCGTGAAACCCGACGGGATCGCCGCAGCCGGATTGCCCAGCACATTCCACAGTGACGTGAGTCCCGAGGCGGCCGTCGCCTTGGCGCTGGCCGCCACCGCCGACAAGCCATCCAACTGCCCCACCGGCACCGCAGGGCTCGGCGTGGTCGGCATCAGCAGCAGATCGAAGTCGGCGAAGAAGTCGCGGGCGAACGCCTCGCCTGCGGCGACCCCCGCACGTTCCGCCCAGGCCGCCCGTCCACGCAGCGGTGCGGTGAGCTTCAGCAGCGTGCGGGTGCGCTGCTCCAACAGTTCCGGGAACTCGGCCCGTTCGGCCTCCTCGGCCACCCCGGCAGCAGTCTGGGCGAGAAAAGCCACCGACACCTCGGGAAAGCGGGGACGCACCTGGGTCACCAGGTGGCCGAGCCCGCGCAGCGCCTCGACCGTCGCCAGCAGGGCGGCCGCCGTCTCGGCGTCCGTGCCGGTTTGGCCGAGCCGAGTGGTGAAACCGATCCGCAGCCGTCCTGGCTCGCGTCCGACCGCCTCGGTGAACGTCATCGGCAGGTCATCGGCCCGCCAGGTGTCCGTGGGCAGCGCGCCGGCGATCACGTCATAGATCAGCGCCGAATCGGCCACCGTCCGAGTCAGCGGCCCGATCACCCCGAGTCCGCGCCACAGGTCGGCATTCGGTGCGGCGCTGACCCGTCCGCGCTGGCACTTCAACCCGTACAAACCGCAGAACGACGACGGCAACCGGATCGAACCGCCGCCGTCTCCCCCGATCGCCGCCGGCACCATGCCGGACGCCACCGCGGCAGCCGAGCCGCCGGAGGAACCCGCCACCGAGCGCAGCCGATTCCACGGATTGCGGGTGTAACCGTTGGCGCTGGTCTCGGTCCACGGCCAGATCCCGAACTCGGGCATCCGGGTCTTGCCGATGATCACCGCGCCGGCCGCGCGCAGCCGCCGCACCACCTCGGAATCTGCCGTCGCCGGGGTGGCGAAGGCGGCACCACCGTACGCGGTGGGCAGCCCGGCCACGTGGTTCTCGTCCTTGATCGCGATCGGCACCCCATGCAGCGGACCACGCTCGGCGGCCGGGGTGGCGTCGCGCTCGGCAGCTTCGGCGCGGGCACCGTCGCGCAGCACGTAAGCGAAGGCGTTGAGGTCGTCATCGAGGCGATCGATCCGCGCCAGCGCGTGCTCGACCAGCTCAACTGCGGTCACCTCACCGGCAGCCACCAGCCCGGCTTGGGAGACCACGCTGGTGAAATCCAGGTCTGTCATGGCTGAATCATCCAGCCTCGGCACCGGTGCGCGCACCCGTCCCACCGACACGGCTAGCCTGCAGGCATGGCTTCCAATCTGGGATGTATCGGTCTGGACACCGACGCGGATGGCTTCGGTGATCTCATGCAGCGGGCCTACGAGGCTGGTGAGGTGGTGGCCCGACGGCCACAGCTCACCATCGTCCGCTGGCAGGACAGCAGCGGGGCCCGCATCGTCTTCGCCCTCGGTGCCGACGGCCAGCCGCTGTCGGCGACCCCTTCGCTGGCCGGTGGACCCGGCGCCATCCTGGCCGATGTGGTCTACCAAGGCGATGACGTGTGGAAGACCTCCATCGTCGACGATCAGGGCGAACAGGCCACCGCCGTCGCCGTCGAACTCGAGGGCTCGGCCTTCTTCGATCAGGAACAGCCACCGTCCGGCCCGGCGACCATCATCGCCTTGGGCGTGGGTGTCACCTTCTTCGCCGACGAGGACGCCTTCAACACCTCACCGGCCAGCCAGCTCAGCAGCGACCCCGGCGACGCACCGCCGGAGTACGCGGAGAAGGGCTGGACGTGGCCGCCACGCTGGTCACCGCAGTCGGTGCTCTCCTACGGGCTGTTCGACGCCGCCGACGGCGCCCACGCCATGCTGAACGGCACCGTGCTGGCCGCGCGCACCGCGCACAACTCCCTGACCGGGCAGCAATTCCACATCGCCCGGGTGCGCACCGTCGGCTTTGAGGCCGAGCTGTGTGTGGCCGCGACCGAACATGCGCTGCCCGTTGCGGGACAGGTGGTCTCCGGAACGGTCTACCTGATCGCCGACCTCGACGCGTTCTAGCGTCAACGCGCCGGACGGAAGTGCCGCCCGGCCTCGGGATCGACCACGACCTCTTGGGCGGCGGCGATGCCGTCGACGATCAGTGCGGCATCGACCGGCAGGCCGCGCTTCAGCAGCGCCAGTCCGATCGGGCCGTACTCGTAGTGCCGCTCACTGGTACCCATCCGTCCGACCACCACACCATCGGCCAGCACGTCAGCGCCGACGGCCGGCAGGGTGTCGGTGCTGCCGTCCAGGTGCAGCAGAGTCAGCCGCCGCGGCGGACGTCCTAGGTTGAAGGTGCGCGCCACCGCCTCCTGGCCTGGGTAGCAGCCCTTGTTGAGATGGACTGCCTCACCGAGCATGGTCTCGCTCGGATTGGCCAGTTCGTTGGGGATGGTGCGCTCGTCGGTGTCGAGAAAGATCCGCGGCAGGCCCGCCGCGATCCGCAGCGCGTCGACCGCCCACGTCCCGGCTCGCACCGGCCCCAACACCGCATCGATCTCAGCGGTCGCCACCACCCGCGGCGCCGCACCGGGAGGAAGGACGACGGCGTGGTCGTCCAACACGGTCGAGAGCTCGACTCGGGAAGCGAAGACCATCTTGTTCAGCCAGGCCAGCAGGGCATCGGCGTGACCGGGCTCGGTGTGGCACCACAGCCGCTCGCCGTCGTCGATGGCGCCGAGGACGTGGGTGAGGTGGCCCTGCGGGTTCAAGATGTAGGCCACCAGCGGCTGACCCGCAGTGAGGGCAGCGAAGTCGGCGGTGGTGATGGCGTGCAGCCAGGTCAGTCGGTCGGGGCCGGCAATCGTGAACACCGGCCGATGCGACAGGTCCACGCCCGCCTGCCCGGCCGCGAGCGCCTTCTGCTCGCGGAAGGGATCCCCGTAATGCCAGACCGCACCGGCATCAACCCCGGTGGGCACCAGGACGGTCATCGTCGTGCCAGCGTGGCCCAGATGTAGGGCTGGAGTTCTTCGGTCTCGGTGGCCCGATCGAAGGAGAACATCAGCTTGCCCTCGACGGTGCCGTACAGCCGGCGTCCGGCGGTGTAGGCGACCTTGGCGTCGCGGGTGCGGGCGACGGCATCGGTGATCAGATCGATCCGGCCGGGAGCGAGCTTGCCGAACCAGATCTCGGCGTAGCCGTCCGGGGAGGTCATCATCACGTCGACGGTGCCGTCGGCCAGCGGACGCCAGAACCCGGTCTCCATGAACAGCGGCTTGGTCGGCTTACCATCGGCGTCAGTCTCGAAGGCCTGCGCCAGGTAGTGCAAGAAATCGTCGCCGTTGTCGGCGAAATCGATCTGAATGGCGTAGCTGATCTTCTCCTCGCCGGGCCACTGGCGGTAGCCGGTGCCCTCCCAGCGTCCACGCAACCAGGCCAACCCGACCAGGGCCGGGTTCAGGTCGGACGGGATTTCGAAGGCCATGTCATTCTCCTCGCTTGCCGCGCATCACGGTCACGATGCCCAGCCCGGCCAGCACGACCACCGCCAGGCAGGCGGTGAACACCACCAGCCCAGTGATCGAGAGCGGCACGAGCAGAAGCACCCGTGCAGCATAACCGTCGAGCTCCGCTCCCCATTCCGGACAGGCGTTGCCATGCCGGGAGTTATCCACAACTTGCGGCTCCGATGACGAAAGGCGCTCGCAGCCGCCGAAGATGCAGCCGTGCGCACTCCGAAACCCTGGCCACTGCCGACTGAGCCGACCACGTCAACACAACTCCGCCAACGCGGAGTCACCGAGGCCATGATCCGCGCCCAGCTGAGAGGTGGCGGGCTTCGTCGTCTGCGGCAGGGCGTGTATCTCGCCACCAGCGCCTGGCCAACTGAGCCTGCCTCCCAGCATCTCGCGCGGGCGCGGGCAGAAGTCGCCGCCAACCCCGCCGCCGTCATCAGCCACGAGTCGGCGGCATTGGTCTGGGGCCTTCCCTTCCCGTCCTTCGGCGACTGGGCAGATGCGCCAGCGTCGGTCACCCTTCCTTCGGGCGAGGGTTACCGCGGCTCGCGTCGCGCGGCAACCCACCACGTGGCGACGCTACCGCGAGAGGTGGTGACTCGCGATCCCGCGGGGTACGCGGTCACGACGATCGCTCGCACAGCGATCGACGTAGCGGGCGGACACGATCTGCCGGGGGCGCTCACGGTGCTGGATGCTGCCGCGCGCCTGCTGTGCACCAGTTATGTCGTCGACGCTCGACGTCGGCATTTCACCAACCCTGCGTTCGCCCAAGCGGCCCGCGCGCAGTTGGTCGACGCAGCCCCTGCTCATCGGCGGGCCGGGCTGGCCACCGTCATCGCGCTGGTGGATCCTGCGCGAGAGTCGGTCGCCGAGTCGCTCTCGGCCGGGCACTTCGCGCTCGCTGGTCTGCCGGCAGCGCTCTGCCAAGGGCGATTAGTCACGCCGAAGGGGACCTTCTTTCCCGACTTCTGGTGGCGCGAGCAGCACCTCCTCGGCGAGTGTGACGGAGCAGTGAAGTACACCGATCCGGCCGCCTATGTTCGTGAGAAAGAACGCGAGCAAGTGCTGCGCGACTCCGGCTTCCACATCGTGCGCTGGTTGGCAAAGGAGATCATGCGCACCCCCGAGCAGGTCATCGATCGGGTGTCGCGAGCGCTGGGCCACTGACCGCCGCGTTTCCGTCGTTATCAAGCGGGCCGAATCCGAGCCCGGCGACGGCCGCCGACTTTCCGTCGTTTTGAGCCCCTGCAGAGCCCCTCATAACCACGGAAACTCGGCGGTCGAGCGCCAAGCGACCTTCGGCGCCGCTCAAAACAACGGAAACTCGGCGCCGAGTGCTTGGATTACCCCATGCGGGCAGTGGCACAGCGGGTGAGCAGGGCGAGCGTGAGGGTGGCAGGCGACCTGGTCGGCCACATCGATGAGCCAGGGCTGCTGGTGCTGGTGGGGGTCACTCACACCGACACCCCCGAGATCGCCGCCAAGCTAGCCACCAAGCTGTGGCAGCTGCGCATCCTGCACGACGAGCGTTCCTGTGCAGACCAGAACGCACCGCTGCTAGTGGTGAGCCAGTTCACCCTCTATGCCGACACCGCCAAGGGGCGGCGTCCGTCGTGGTCGAAGGCAGCACCCGGCCCCATCAGCGAACCCTTGGTGGCGGCGGTTGTGGCCTCCCTGCGCGGTCTGGGAGCGCACGTCGAAACCGGCGAATTCGGCGCGATGATGGACGTCGAACTGGTCAACGACGGCCCGATGACGATCATCCTCGACATCAACGAATGATCGCGCCCGTGGACGTTGACGCGACCCCACCGGCGGAACTCACTAGAGTTTGCCTCGTCGGGTAGGACGGGAGCTCAAATGGCGAAGCTGTTGCTGGTCAGCAACGAGGTCGCTGGCGGCGTGCCCGCGGAGCGATCATTGCCGGTGTTGGCGCTGCTTTCGCACGAGATTCTCGGGGTGGCCGCGGACACCCAAGCCCTGACCGAGTCGGCGCGCTGCGACATCGTCGTCCTCGACGGACGCAACGACTTGGCCGGTGCCCGCATGATGGCCCGGCTTTTTCAGTCTTCGGGATCGACCGTGCCGATGCTGCTGGTGCTCACCGAATCCGGTCTGGCCGCCGTCGCCGCCGACTGGGGTCTGTCCGATGTGGTGCTCGACACCGCCGGGCCAGCCGAGGTGGAGACCCGGATCCGACTGCTGGCCAGCGGGGCCGCGAACGACGGCCTCATCTCCGCCGGCGGCATCACCATCGACGACCAGGCCTACTCGGTGATGCTGGAGGGTGAGCCGCTCGACCTCACCTACACCGAGTTCGAGCTGCTGAAGTACCTGGTGCAGCACCCCGGACGGGTGTTCAGCCGTGAGCATCTGCTCGCCGACGTGTGGGGCTACGACTATTACGGTGGCACTCGTACCGTCGACGTCCACGTCCGCCGACTGCGCGCCAAGCTGGGCACCGAACACGAAGCCCTCATCGGCACCGTCCGCAACGTCGGCTACCGATTCTCACCGGACGCCATTTCGCGACGCTGAGGGCTGCCTCCGTCGCCGTGCGAGGCGTAGCCTCCTGCCATGTGGATCCACCGGATGACCTCGGCCCAGGTGGCCCAGGTGTTGGCGCTGGCCGACCGCGCCGCGTCCGCCGACGGCGTCGATCCACTCAACGAGGAAGCGCGATTGTCGCTGTACCGCTCAACCGCGCGGCATCTGCTGGCGAGTCGCCAGGGCAAACTGCAGGCGTACCTCAACTACCACCCGACTTTCGCCACCGCGCAACTGGTGGTCGATCCGCAGCATCGTCGCTCCGGTCTCGGCTCACGGCTGTGGCGCGAACTGCCCACCCCGGTCGGCACGTGGGCCTTCGGCGACACCCCGGCGTCGCGGGGATTCGCCACCGCGATGGGCATGCACGCTGACCGCCGGCTGATGATGTTCACCCGTCCGCTGGCCGGTGCACCTACTCCGCACCTGCCGGACGACCTGAGGCTACGCAGCTACACCCCCGCCGACGCCAAGGAACTGCTGGCCGTCAACGCCGCCGCTTTCGCCGCGCACCCCGAACAGGGTCACCTGGACGCCGCCGGCCTGGCCGACCGGATGGCGGAGCGTTGGTTCGACCCGGCCGGCCTGCTGCTGGGCTTCGACGCCGAGGGCCTGGCCGGCTTCCACTGGACCAAGGTGGTCGATGGTGTCGGCGAGGTGTACGTGATGGCGGTGGCGCCCCGCGCGCAGGGCCGCGGCTACGGCAAGGCGTTGCTGGACGCAGGCATCTCTCACCTTGCTGCAAAGGGTTTGCCCACGGTTTCGCTGTTCGTTGATGCAGCTGATCAGATCGCGGTAAGAATGTACGAGCGGGCGGGCTTCGGCCTCGCCCGCGTAGACGTGTATTACGCCCCAGGCGATGAGGAGCAGTGATGGCTTTCACCGAAGGACAGGTCGATCTCGACGACCTGATCGCGGACCTGCCGGAGTTGCCCGCCGATCGCTACAACGACCGCGAACTCAGCTGGTTGGCCTTCAACGAGCGGGTGCTCGATCTGGCCCGTGACGCCAAGCGCGTCCCGCTGCTGGAGCGCGCCCGCTTCCTGGCGATCTTCTGCAGCAACCTGGACGAGTTCTTCATGGTGCGCGTCGCCGGTCTGAAGCGCCGCATGGCGGCCGGGGTGGCGGTGCCGTCCAACTCCGGCATGATGCCGCGCGAACTGCTGGACGCGATCCTGACCCGCAGCCGCGAGTTGGTGGACGAGGCCACTCGGGTGTTCGCCGAGGAGATCCGTCCCGAGCTGGCCAGCAATGGCATTGCGCTGGTGGCCTGGAACGAACTCACCGACGATGAGCGCGCCCGGATGACCGAGTTGTTCGAGAACCGGATCTTCCCGGTGCTCACCCCGCTCGCGGTGGATCCCTCCCACCCGTTCCCCTACATCTCCGGGCTGAGCGTCAACCTGGCGGTGCTGGTGATGAACCCCTCCACCGGAGCACGGCAGTTCGCTCGGGTGAAGGTGCCGACCATCCTCAGCCGCTTCGTCGCCCTCGGCAATGACCGGTTCATCCCGCTGGAAGAGGTGATCGCGCCGCATCTGGGCCTGCTGTTCTCCGGCATGCAAGTGGTCGCCCACAGCACCTTCCGGGTCACCAGGAACGAGGACGTCGAGGTCGAGGAGGACGACGCCGAGAACCTGCTGTTCGCTTTGGAAAAGGAGCTGTTGCGGCGCACCACCGGACGCCCACCGGTGCGGCTCGAAGTCGAGTCCGACATCGACGAGAGCATGCTGGAACTGCTGGCGAGCGAACTGGACATCGACCAGGGTGAGGTCTTCAAGCTGCCTCGTCCGCTCGACCTGCGCGGCCTGTTCTCCCTGGCCGACCTGGATCGCGACTCGCTGAAGTACCCGTCCTTCCTGCCCAAGACCCATCCCGAGCTGGCCAAGGTCGAGACGGCACAGCCGGCCGACATGTTCGCCGCGCTGAAGAGCCGTGATGTGCTGCTGCAGCACCCCTACGACTCGTTCGCCACCAGCGTCCAGCGGTTCATCGAGCAGGCGGCTGCTGATCCTGCCGTGCTGGCGATCAAGCAGACCCTGTATCGAACCAGCGGCGATTCGCCGATCATCGACGCCCTGATCGAGGCTTCTCGTGCCGGCAAGCAGGTGCTCGCCCTGGTCGAGATCAAAGCCCGCTTCGACGAGCAGGCCAACATCGCCTGGGCTCGCAAGCTGGAGAAGGCGGGCTGCCACGTGGTCTACGGCGTGCTCGGGTTGAAGACCCACTGCAAGCTGTCGATGGTGGTCCGTGAGGAGCCCGCCGGGCTGCGCCGCTATTGCCACATCGGCACCGGCAACTACAACCCGAAGACGGCCCGGATGTATGAGGACATGGGCCTGCTCACCTCCAACGCGGTGATCACCGAGGACGTCGCCAAGCTGTTCAACCACCTCTCCGGCATGTCGCAGGAGACCGGCTACCGGCGATTGCTGGTGGCACCGCATTCGGTGCGCCGCGGCCTGATCTCGGCGATCAACCGAGAGATCATCAACCACCGAGAGGGTCTGCCGGCCGGCATCCGGATCAAGGTCAACTCCATCGTCGACGAGGCCACCACCGACGCGCTCTACCGCGCTTCGCAGGCCGGGGTTCCGGTCGACCTGTGGGTGCGGGGCATCTGCTCGGTGCGTCCGGGCGTGCCGGGGCTGAGCGAGAACATCCGGGTGCGCAGCATCTTGGGACGCTTCCTGGAGCACAGCCGGCTGTACTGGTTCGCCAACGGTGGCCACGCGCAGGTGGGCATCGGCTCGGCCGATCTGATGCACCGCAACCTCGACCGCCGCGTCGAGGTGATCGTGGGCCTGGCCAATCCCAACCACATCGCGCAGATCGAGCACCTTTTCGATCTCGCCTTCGCCGACACCACCGCGTCCTGGTGGCTGGACGGTGAGGAGTGGAGCCAGCACACCATCGGCGCCGATGGCGAGCCGCTGACCGACCTGCAGGAGCATCTGATCAGCCAGATGGGCCAGCGCCGCGGGCTCGACCGCTGAGGTCATGGCAGAAGTAAGCAAGCGCATCCTCGCCGGCGGCACGGTCACCGTCCGGATCACCGACGGCACCCCTGAGGTGTTGTTGGTGCACCGTCCTCGCTACGACGACTGGACGCTGCCCAAGGGCAAGTTGGAGGCGGGCGAGCATTTGGCCGCCTGCGCCACCCGCGAGACCGCAGAGGAATCCTCAGTGGACGTCCGGCTCGGGTTACCGGTCGGCGAGATCAGCTACCCGGTCGGCAGTGGGATGAAGGTGGTCAACTATTGGGTCGGCCATCCGCTGAAGTCCCGCAAGCACCGGGCCAACAATGAGGTCGACACCCGGGCGTGGTTTTCGGTGACCAGCGCCCTGCGGCTGACCTCCTATGCCGACGAGCGCGAACTCATCCGGCGGGCGGTGAACCTGCCCGCGGCCACCCCGCTGGTGATTCTGCGGCACGCGAAGGCCTTGTCGCGCAGCGACTGGTCGGGTGGGGCCGACGTCGGTCGCCCGCTTGATGAACGGGGGCAGGCGGAGGCCAAGGCGCTGATTCCGCTGCTGGACGCCTACGGCATCGCCCGGGTGGTCAGCTCCAGCGCCGAGCGTTGCGCGCGGACCGTGCGTCCGTTCGCGAAGGCGCGCGGGCTGGAGGTCGACCTGCGCGATGAACTGACCGAGGAAGCCGGGGCGCCGCGCCCGAAGAAGGTGTCGGCGCTGCTGGCCGACCTTGCCCGCGAAACCGGCGCCAGCGGTGTTCCCACTGTGGTGTGCGGGCATCGTCCGGTGTTGCCGGCGATGTTCGCCGGGGTCGGTGTCGAATCGACCGCGCTCAACCCGGCCGCCGCCATGGTCGTCCATCTGGACGCCAATGCCACCGTGGTCGCGGTGGAGTTGCACCGCCCCCAGCGCTGAACTCAGAGGCCCGGCAGTCGCAAGAACCGCGAACTTCCCCACCGTTGGTTGAGCAGCCGCGCAGCCGCGTGTCGAAACCTCAGCGAGGCGGCGCGGTGCTGGCCCGGATCACCAGGGTCGGCTCCAGGGTGATGTGCTCGGCGGTGCGGGTGCCGGACTCGATCATGTCGAGCAGCAGTTCGACGCTGAGCCGACCGATCTCGTTGAAGTCCTGACGAATCGTGGTCAGTCCCGGGGTGAAGAACTCCGCCATCGGGTTGTCATCGAAGCCGACGATGCTGACCTCGCTCGGGCAGCCCCGTCCGCGCTCATGGGCGGCATGCAGGAAACCGAGTGCCATCTCGTCGTTGGCGCAGAAGACCGCGGTCACGTCCGGGTCCTCCAGCAGTCGCCCGGCCGCTTCGTAGCCGGAGGCGGCACTCCAGTCGCCGTGGATCGGCTCGTTGATCTCGACGCCGGCTTCGGCCAGGGCGCGGCGCCAGCCGGCTTCACGCTCGACGCTTTCGTACCAGTTGGTCGGGCCGGCCAAGTGGTGCACCGTGCGGTGACCCAGCCCCAGCAGATGTTCGGTGGCCTTGCGGGCGCCGAGGCGCTGATCGACCCCGATCAGCGGGTAGTTGTCCTGAAGCCCGGCGTGGATGGCGACCATCGGCGGCAGACCCGCCGGGAGCGCTTCGGCATTGGCCGTCATTCGGGGCTGCACCAGCACCACGCCTTCACTCGAACGCGACCGCATCAGATTGGCGCCGCGCGCGACCGCGTTGGGGCCGCCCTCGGTGAGGTGGGTGATGGTGACGGCGTAGCCGCGGTCGTGGGCGGCGATCTCGATGCCGTGCAGCGCGGCACTCGGACCCCACAAGGTGGTGTCCTCGGTGAGCACGCCGATGGTGCGCGACCGGCCGCTGGCCAAGCCTTGGGCCATCAGGTTGGGACGGAAGTCGAGTTCGCGCATGGCCGCGAGTACACGCTCGCGAGTGTCCTCGGCGACACGGGCCTGCTGGTTGATCACCCGCGACACCGTCATCGCCGACACTCCCGCCCGACGGGCCACGTCGGTCACGGTCGGCACCCGACGGCCTGGGGTCGGGCGCAACTGGCCGTCTTCCATGCCCTCAGCGTATTGCACTCAGCCGGGCAGGCGCCCGCACCGGGCCGCCCTGCGGTCAGCCGGATCCTCGACGGCGACGGCTGGTTTTGGGCCAGAGTTCACCTGGCGTTCACCAAACGGCCCCGGGACGCTCATTCGTCCCCCCTAGCGTCTTCATCAGAGCCCCAGTGCTCACCGATGACGAACACACAATGACGAACCAAAGGACTACCTTGAAGATCAAGCTGATCACCGCCGCCGCCCTGGTGACCGCCTCGGCACTGGCGTTCGCTGGCTGTGCGGCCAACGAAGGTGGCGCCGCCACCAAGACTCTGACCGGTAAGGGCGCATCGTCGCAGAAGGCCGCCCAGGAGAAGTGGGTCGCCGCCTTCCAGACCGCCAACTCCGGCGTCACCGTCAACTACGCTCCCGACGGCTCCGGCGCGGGCCGCTCGGCCTTCATCGCCGGCGCGGCCGCGTTCGCCGGCTCCGACCGTCCGCTGAAGGACGAGGAGATGGGCGCAGGCAAGTTCGCCGGCTGCACCGCGGACTCCAATGCCCTCAACCTGCCGGTGTACGTCTCGCCGATCGCCGTCATCTACAAGCTGGACGGCGTCGACTCGCTCTCGCTGGATCCGGCCACCGTCGCCGGCATCTTCACCGGCAAGATCACCAAGTGGAACGACCCGGCGATCGCCAAGCTCAACCCGAAGGCCAAGCTGCCTGACCTGGCCATCACCGCCGTCCATCGCGCCGATGACTCCGGCACCACCAACAACTTCACCGACACGCTGAACCAGCTGGCGCCCACCGTGTGGGACCAGCCCGCGAGCGACACCTGGCCGGCGGCTTTCGCCGGTGAGGCCGCCAACGGCACCTCCGGTGTGGTCGGCGCTGTCTCCGGTGGCACCGGCACCATCGGCTACGCCGACGCCTCGGCCGCCAAGAACGTCGGCATCGCCGAACTCGTGGTCAACGGCAAGGCCTACAAGCCCGAGGCCGCGGCCGCCGCTGCGATCCTGGACGCCTCGAAGGTGATCCCTGGTCGGGCCGCCAACGACCTGGCCTACAAGCTGGATCGCACCTCTGAAGGGGTCTACCCGGCCGTCCTGGTCTCCTACGCGATCGTCTGCCAGACCTACAAGGACTCCGCCACCGCCTCGCTGGTGAAGAGCTACGTGGGCTACATCGCCTCGGCCGAGGGCCAGCAGGCAGCAGCCACCGCAGCCGGCTCCGCGCCGCTGTCGGCGGACCTGCAGGCCAAGGTGAAGGCCGCGGTCGACTCGATCAAGTGAACCGCTGAAACCGTGGGCGCCGGTGGGAAATCTCCCTCCGGCGCCTTCGGTCGGCCTAGCCTTACCACTACCTGCAGAGAGCGAGCCTGATGAGCACCACTTCGGCCCTGCCCGATACCGGCACCTCCCCGTTGCCGACCGTCGACCCGCGTCGGGTCGGCGATCGCGTCTTCGGCGGATTGGCCGCTGGCTCGGGGATCATGATCCTGGTGATCCTGGCGATGGTGGCCGCCTTCTTGCTGGTGCAGGGCGGACCGGCCCTGTTCGCCGATCCGGCCAAGCTAGCCAGCCAGGGCTACGGTGAGTTCGCCTCCTGGGTGGCGCCGTACGCGTTCGGCACGGTGTGGGCTGCCGTCCTGGCCTTGGCGATGGCGGTGCCGGTGGCGATCGGGATCGCCTTGTTCATCACCCACTACGCGCCGCGCCGGATGGCCGCGCCGTTGGGCTACCTGATCGATCTGCTCGCCGCCGTGCCGTCGGTAGTCTTCGGCCTCTGGGGCGCCGACCTGCTGTCCCGATCGGTCCGCGGTCTCTACGGCTGGCTGAACGACAATCTGGGCTTCATTCCCCTGTTCTCCGGGCAGGTCTCCGGTACCGGACGCACCATCCTGACTGCCGCTGTGGTGCTGGCAGTGATGGTGCTGCCGATCATCACCAGTCTGAGTCGGGAGGTCTTCCTGCAGACCCCGCGACTGCACGAGGAGGCGGCCCTGGCGCTGGGCGCGACCCGTTGGGAAATGATCAAGATGGCGGTGCTGCCGTTCGCCCGTCCCGGCCTGGTGGCGGCGATCATGCTCGGTCTGGGACGCGCCCTGGGCGAGACCATGGCGGTCACCATGGTGCTCTCGGGTGGCAAGAACATCACCTTCCAAGTGCTCACCAGCGACAACCCCAACACCATCGCGGCCACCATCGCGCAGAACTTCCCCGAGGCGTTCGGCCTCAAGACCAACCAGTTGATCGCCGCGGGCCTGGTGCTGTTCGCGATCACCTTGGCGGTCAACACCGTCGCGCGCTGGATCGTCTCCCGGCGCGCCGAGTACTCCGGAGCCAACTGATGACCACCATCAGCCAGTCGATGGCCCCCGGCCAACTGACCGCCGGACGCCTGCCGAAGGTGGTCGTTCCTGCCCTGCTGGTGGGCGCCGCCCTGCTCGGCGTGGCCGTCTCGTTGTTGGTCGGCGGCGGCAACATGGCGTTGGCCGCGGTGCTGGCCTACCTCACCTTCCTGGTGGCGGTCGAGATCGCCGCCAGGATCGTCGAGGGTGCCCGCCAGGCCGCTGATCGCCGCGCCACCAACTTGATCGTCGGCGCTTTCGTGCTGGCGCTGCTGCCCCTGGGCTCAGTCACCTGGGAGGCGGTCAGCAAGGGGGCCGCTCGCTTCGATGTGACCTTCTTCACCTACTCCATGCGCAATGTCGTCGGCGCGGGTGGTGGCGCCGTCCACGCGATCGTCGGAACCCTGCTGGTGACCGGAATGGCCACCTTGATCTCGGTGCCGATCGGCCTGCTCACTGCGGTGTACCTGTCCGAATACGGCGCCAAGAACCGGCTGGCGAAGGCGATCACTTTCTTCGTCGATGTGATGACCGGCGTGCCGTCCATCGTGGCCGGCCTGTTCGCCTACGCCCTGATGACCCTGATCATCGGTCCGAACAACGGCTTCGGCTTCGCCGGCAGCATCGCGCTGTCGGTACTGATGATTCCGGTGGTGGTGCGCTCCAGTGAAGAGTTGCTGCGCCTGGTGCCCAATGAGCTGCGGGAGGCGTCCTATGCCTTGGGCGTACCGAAGTGGCTGACCATCACCCGGGTCGTCATTCCCACCGCGATCTCCGGCATCGTCTCGGGAGTCATCCTGGCGGTAGCCCGGGTGATCGGCGAAACCGCCCCGCTGCTGGTCGCCGCCGGCTTCACCGCCAGCCTGAACAACAACCTGTTCGCCAACCCGATGATGACCCTTCCGGTCTTCGTCTACGACGCCTACGCCCACCCCGGCGTTGATGTGCAGGTGTACCTCGATCGGGCGTGGGCTGGCGCGCTCACCCTGATCGCCATCGTCATGCTGTTGAACCTGATCGGACGCCTGGTCGCCCGCCGGTTCGCCCCCAAGACGGGGAACTGAGAGAAAGAGACCCGGATGGGCAAAAGGATCGAAGTCACTGACCTGAACGTCTACTACGGCGACTTCCGGGCAGTGGAAGACGTCAGCATCACCATCGAGCCGAAGTCGGTGACCGCCTTCATCGGCCCGTCCGGCTGCGGCAAGTCCACCTTCCTGCGCACCCTGAACCGGATGCACGAGGTGATCCCCGGTGCCCGCGTCGAGGGCGAGGTGCTGCTCGACGGGGAGAACCTGTACGGCCCCGGCGTCGACCCGGTGCGGGTCCGCCGCCACATCGGCATGGTGTTCCAGCGTCCCAACCCGTTCCCGACGATGTCGATCAAGGAGAACGTGCTGGCCGGCATCAACCTGAACAACAAACGGATGCCCGGCAGCGAGAAGGACGACCTGGCCGAGCAGGCGCTGAAGGGCGCCAACCTGTGGGAAGAGGTCAAGAATCGGCTCAACAAGCCCGGTGCCAGCCTGTCCGGCGGCCAGCAGCAGCGCCTGTGCATCGCGCGGGCGATCGCCATGGAGCCCGAAGTGCTGCTGATGGACGAGCCCGCCTCGGCCCTTGACCCGATCTCGACCCTGGCCATCGAAGACCTGATGAACGAGCTGAAGCAGCGCTACACGATCGTCATCGTCACCCACAACATGCAGCAGGCAGCCCGCGTCTCCGACGTGACCGCCTTCTTCAACATCGCCGGCGCCGGTGCGCCCGGGCGCCTGATCGAGGCCGGCCCGACCGAGAAGATCTTCTCCGCCCCCGATGTGAAGGCCACCGAGGACTACATCTCCGGCCGTTTCGGCTGAGCAGCCAGTGGCCGGCCGAGGCGAGACACCACTAGGTGGGGCCAACTAGGATTCAGCCGTGGCGAGCGTGGGGTGGTATCCCGATCCGGGTGGGCAACCAGGCCTGTTCCGATACTGGAACGGCAGTTCCTGGTCTGCCGAGACCACGTCCACGCCCCGCCAGACTCCGCCACCGTCCGGGCCACCCACCGGCGCGCCCGGCACGGAGCCGTCCGGCAAGAAGACCCCGGTGGGAGTGTGGATCGGCATCGGCGCGGCCGTGCTGGTGGTGGCGGTGATCATCTGGGCGGTGGTCCAGTTCCTGCCGAACCTGACCGGCGGCGGCAACCCCTGGCAGCCCGGCGGCAATCCCACCCAGAACTTCTGC
>JAJTBJ010000029.1 GCA_021286985.1 Propionibacteriales bacterium
GCGCCCTGGCCGACATGGGACGCTGCCCGGCCCCGTGCCGACTGGCGATCGCACCTGATGATTACGCAGCCATCGTCGACCGGGTCCGTCGCGCGCTGGGTGCCGACACCTCGGAGCTGGTGACGGCGGTGGCACCACGACTGGCCCAGCTCAGCGCCGCCGAGCGCTACGAGGAGGCCGCCACAGTGGTCTCCCGGCTGGAGTCGTGCACCCGCAGCGCGCTGCGGCACCACCGGTTGGCCAGTCTGGCCCGCTGCTCGCAGTTGGTCGCGGCACTGCGAATAGACAACGGCTGGGAGATCCACGTGATCCGGTACGGACGACTGGCAGCAGCAGCTCTCGCGCGGCCCGGCGAAGTCCCCCAGCGAGTCGCGCGCGACGCGGTCGCGGCGGCCGACTGGGTGGCTCCGGCCACCGGACCACAGCCGGCGGCGCTGACCGAGGAGACCGAACGCATCGCCGACTGGCTGGAGCGTCCGGGCGTCCGGTTGATCGAGATCGAGGGCGATTGGTGCTGGCCGCTGGGCGTGGGGCCGTCAGCATCGCAGCGTCTGCGCCAGGTGGCCGTAGGATCACAGCCATGATCACTGCGATTGTGTTTGTCCGGGCCGAGGTCAACCGCATCCCCGAGGTCGCCCAGCAACTGGCCGATATCGACGGCGTCTCGGAGGTCTACTCGGTGACCGGAACGATCGACCTGATCGCGATGGTCCGGGTGCGCAACATCGACGATGTCGCCGCTGTGGTCAGCGACAAGGTCAACAAGGTGGCCGGCGTCATCGACACCGAGACTCATGTGGCCTTCCGCGCCTACTCCACCCACGATCTGGAAGCGGCCTTCGCGATCGGCAACTGAACCTTTCCAGACGCGGGCTCCGTCCCTGACTCACGGATTCGCTCGGGCCGTGCCCTGGGGTCGAGTTCTAGGGTGGTGACCACAAGCCGCCCGTCCCTCACGGAAACGGGCGGCTCGTCGTAGGTCAGCTTTCGACGATCTCCACGCTGTTGATCACCACGGGCTCGACCGGACGATCCATCGGGCCGGTCTTCACCAGGCCGATCCGATCGACGATCGCCATCGAGTTCTCGTCGGCCACTTCACCGAAGATGGTGTGCTTGCGATCGAGCCACCGGGTGGCGGCCAGGGTGATGAAGAACTGCGAGCCGTTGGTGCCGGGGCCGGCGTTGGCCATCGCCAGGAGGTAGGGACGGGTGAACATCAGCTCAGGGTGGAACTCGTCCCCGAACTGGTAGCCGGGGCCGCCGGTGCCGGTGCCCAGCGGGCAACCGCCCTGGATCATGAACCCGTCGATGACCCGGTGGAAGGTGAGTCCGTCGTAGAACTTGCCGGTGGTCACCTGGCCGGTCTTCGGGTCGCGGTACTCCTGGGTGCCGGTAGCCAGCCCGACGAAGTTGGCCACCGTCTTGGGCGCTTGGTCACCGAAGAGCGTGATCGAGATATCGCCGTGGTTGGTGTGCAGGATTGCGGTCTGAGCCATCTGGCCTTCCTTTCTGTTACGCGCCCATCCTTCCAGATGAGGTGTACTCGCGTGCTGTGGCGGGTACGGTGGAACTCAACATCGAACCCGACCCACCGGGAGGCACAGTGAACACCAAGAAGCTGCGGAGCGCAGTCGAAGATGGCACCCAGGTGGCCGTGGAGCACCTGGCTCCCTTTGTCGAGCAGGCGATGCGTGAGGGCGGCGCTTTGGCCGACCAGACCTATTCCCGGATTCGCCCGGCGTTGCGCGATGCCGGCATTCGCAGCGCTCGCTTCGCCGCCGACACCTTCGATCGGGTCCATCCGGCCCTCGACGACGCCATCGACCGGGTCTACCCGGCGGTCAACACCACCGTGAAGCGCGTCCGGCCGGCCGTGGACGACGTGCTGGAGCGAGTGCCACCAGTGGTCGATTTCGCCCGCGAGAAGGTGCAGGACGACTTGTTGCCGGAGGTCGCCGATCAACTGCGGCGCCTGGCCGCTCAGCCACTGGCCCACGAGTTGAAGGTCGCTGCGGCGTCCGCGGCGCTGGCCAAGCAACTGGAGAAGGCGTCCGGCAAGAAGAACTCCGGCTGGAAGACCTTCGGCAAGATCGTGCTGGCCGGGGTGGTTCTCGGCGGCGTGGTGTACGCGGTACGCAAGCTGTTGGCCGATCCGACCTCGGGTTGGGAGAGCTACTCGGGGCGCGATAACGCCTACGTCGCCGATCCGGTCGCCGACGACTACGACGCCGACGAGGTCGGCCTCATTGATGACGATCTCGACGAGGTCACCGAAGAGGTTCCCGATCTTGACGGCGTGACCGCCCCGGTCGCCACGGATTCGTTCGACGATCACCCCTACGGTGAGGGCTCCTATGTCGGCGACGAGCCGCCGGCCGACTTCCTGATCAAGGGCAACGATCGCTCAAAGAAGTACCACGTACCCGGCAGCGCCTCCTATGAGCGCACCAGCGCCGAGATCTGGTTCGCCAGTGAGGAAGCGGCTCAGGCCGCAGGCTTCACCAAGGCCCAGCGCTGACGGGTTTTCTGAAAACTGCCTGAGAATCAGGGGCGCCGACTCACAACGGCGCCCCTTTTTCGACTTTCTGGGGTGTGACAGCACTCACTCTTGATCACTCCTGGGTGCCGGCGGCACCCTTTCGCGCTCACCTGCGCCTCCTGCTGGACCGGTCCGGGCTGCCGTGGCCGGTGATGGCGATGACCGCCGGGGTCTCCACCCGGCTGGTGGGACGCCTGCTGGGCGTCAGTCAGTCCCGGCGGCTGCCCAAGCTGCCCCGGGATTCGGCGATGCGCCTGTTCTGCCTCAGCGACGCCCGGCTGGCCGAGTTGGCCCGCACTCGGGTGTCGGCCGAGGACACCCGACGGCAATTGGAAGAACTGCTCGCGGGCGGTTGTCCTCCGGCCTCGCTGGCGCGCTACTGCCGGTTGACCCTGACCGAACTGGACGCGCTGCGCGGCGCCGCCACCTGCACCGAGCTGACCGCGCTCCTCGTGCGCTCGGCACGGCTGCAGTACCGGTTCGCTGACCCTCATGCCCACTAGAGTTCGGGCATGCCCACCCTGGTGATCGCCGCGCTGCTGGCCGCGGTATCAGCCGGGGCGGTCGCTGTCGCGACCGGCCGCCTGTTGCACTGGCTGCCGGTCCCCGACGAGGAACCCCGCGCCGACTTCATCGGTCTCGATTCGCTGCGTTTTCGCCTAGGCGTGGGCGCGGTGGGCTTTCTCGCGGGTGGGTTGCTGCTGGGCCTGACCGAGGTGACGCTGTGGCCGATTCTGCTTCCGCTGGCCAGCCTGGGCGCCTTGCTGGGCGTGATCGACGCCCGCACGACCTACCTCCCGCTGCGCCTGCACTACCTCACCTTCGCCCTGGTGACTGTGGGGATCCTGATCAGCGCCTTCTGGCGCGCCGAGCCCTGGTCGCTGGCCTGGGCCGGCGGCATCGGCATGGCTGCCGCCGCGCTGTATGCCGTGGTGTGGCGGCTCAGTGGTGGCCAACTGGGCTTCGGCGACGTCCGGTTGGCCGGCATGCTGGGCGCCGCCACGGCAGCGGCCGCCCCCACCCTCGCCCTGTGGACCTTCCTGCTCGGCTCGATGGTGGGCGCGGTGTGGGCGCTCGCCGCGCGGGTGCGCGGCATCAAAGAGTTCGCCTACGGACCGTCCATGCTGCTGGGCGTGCCGGCCGCCGTGGTGGTCACCCACCTGCTGCTGCGATGACCGCATACCAGTTCGGGATTCACAGCGGTACCATTGGTGTCATGAGCACTCAGATCGCCGTCCGTCTCCCCGATGAGCTTGTCGCTTTCCTCGACCGCACCGTCGCGGCCGGAAAGGCGTCCAGCCGGGCCGCAGTGGTGGCAGGCGCATTGGAGCGCGAGATGCGTCGCCGCGCCGCTGAAGCCGACGCCGCGATTCTCGCAACTCGCGGCGCTCCTGATGACCTTGACGAGTTGGTCGCCTGGGCAGCGACCCATACCGAAGTCGGACAGTAGCGGCATGCGGGAGATCATCCTCGCCCACCTCGACAAAACCCGGCCGGTGGTCATCCTCACCCGCGCCGGCGCCCGCGCAGCGATGACCAAGGTCACGGTGGCGCCGATCACCTCCACCATCAAAGGTCTCTCCAGCGAAGTCCCGGTCGGCCCGGCGAACGGCCTGGACCACGCCGCCGCAATCTCGGTCGACAATGTGGTGACCATCCCCACTCGGCTGCTGGGCCGGACCATCGGTTTCCTGAACGCTGAGCAGGAGGCGCAGTTGGCGACGGCCGTAGTGCTCGCCTACGACCTGGAACTCCCGCTGCTCTCCTGAACGCAGGCCGCGGGCTCAGCCGCGGGCAGCCTGGGTGGCGGCCACCCAGGTGTCCAGGACGGACGCGGCCGCGCCGGAATCGATCACTTCGCCAGCGCGGGCGAAATGCGGCGCCAACTGCTCCGCCACTCCCACCTCGGGCTTCGGCCCGGCGTAGGCCAGGGCGGCCGCAGCGGCGTTGAGCATCACGATGTCGCGCACTGGTCCGGTCTTGCCGGCAAGCAACTCCCGCACCACCTGCGCATTGTGCGGCGGCGCTCCCCCGACCAGATCGGACGGCAGCGCCGGCGCAATCCCCAGCTCGGCGGGGTCGAAGGTGGATTCGGTCACCTGGCCGTCGGCGACCAACCACACCCGTGAGGCGGTGGTGGTGGTCAACTCGTCGAGCCCGTCATCGCCGTGGAAGACCAGGCCGCGATGGCCACGTCCGGCCAGCACCCCGGCGACCAGCGGCGCCATCCGGGCATCAGCCACGCCGATCGCCGAAGCGTGCGGACGGGCCGGGTTGGCCAACGGGCCGAGGAAGTTGAAAGTGGTCTGCACACCGAGCTCGCGCCGTGGGGAGGCCACATAGCGCAGCGCCGGGTGATACATGGCGGCGAACATGAACACGATGCCGGCCTTGGCCAGCACGCCGGCCTGCGCGGCCGGCGGCACGTCCAGAGCCACCCCGAGCGCTTCGAGGCAGTCGGCGGTGCCGCACGCACTGGACGCCGCGCGGTTGCCGTGTTTGACCACCGGCACTCCCATGCCTGCGGCCACGATCGCCGCCATGGTGGACACGTTCACCGTCATCGCCCGATCACCGCCGGAGCCGACCACGTCCACCGCTTCGCCGGGCAGCGAAATGGGGGTGGCGTGATCCAACATCGATTGCGACAGCCCGGTCAGCTCATCCACGCTCTCGCCCTTGGCGCGCAGCGCGATGGCGAAGCCGGCGATCTGGGCTTCGGTGGCCTCACCGGCCAGAATCTGATCCATCGCCCAGGCTGCGGCCGCGCCGCTCAGGTCGCGCCGAGCCATCAGCTCGGTCAGTACCTCTGCCCAGGTCACGGGTTATGCGGCCTGCTCGGCACCCAGCAGCTTGGCTGCGGTCTGCGGCAGCGTCACCGGGTCCAGCGGGTAGGTCGCGATGGCGTCAGCCTCAGACCAGGAGGCCAGCCAGGCGTCGGCGACGCGAGCGACCAACAGCAGCACCGGCGGGCACGCGTCGAACTCGTTCTTCAGCTGCTTGGCCAGCCCCATGCCGCCGTACGGCACCGCCTCTCCATCGAGGATCAGCAGATCGAAGCTGCTGGTGTCCATCGCGGTGATCGCAGCCGGACCAGTGGCGATCTCGACGATGTCCAGCTCGCGGCCTGCCAGCTTCTTCCCCAGGGCGAGCCGCACCTGCTCGCGGACGGTCCGGTCATCGGAATACAACATGACCCGCGCGGTGTCGCTCATCTGGTCCTCGCTTCAGGAGTTTGGGCGTAGTCATGGTAACGGTTCCGGGCTGCGGCCTTGAGCTTGTTGGCACCTTCGTCCAGTGGGCGAACCCGGGCGCGGAGCGGCCGATCAGCGCGAATGCCCACCTCATCCCTATCCTTGAGGGGTGCGATTCCTCACTGGTAAGCCCAACTACGACCTGACCTACGACGACGTCTTCATGGCGCCGCGGCGTTCTTCGGTCGTCTCCCGGCTGGATGTCGACCTCACCAGCACCGACGGGCTCGGCCTGCCGCTGCCGCTGGTGGTGGCCAATATGACCGCGATCTCCGGACGCCGAATGGCCGAGACGGTGGCCCGTCGCGGTGGCATCGCGATCATCCCCCAGGATCTGCCCACCGACATCGTCGCCGCCGCCATCGGCAAAGTGAAGGCGGCCCACACCAGCTTCGACACCGCGCTGACCATCAACCCCCACGCCACCGTCGGTGAAGCGCTGGCGTTGCTGCCCAAGCGCGCCCACGGCCTGATCGTGGTCGTTGACGCCTCCGGCGCCCCGCTCGGGACGGTGTCGGAGCGCGACCTGGCCGGCCTCGACCGCTTCAACCAGGTACACGAGGCGATGAACACCGCCCTGACCATCATGTCTGCGCAGGCCACCCCCACCGAGGTGTTCGACGAGCTGTCAGCCCGCCGCCACCAGGCCGCCCTGGCCGTGGCCGATGGCCGACTCGTCGGGCTGATGACGCTGAAGGGGGCGGTGCGCGCTGCGCTGTACCCGCCCGCTCTGGACGCCGCCGGCATGCTCAAGATCGGCGTCGCGGTGGGGATCTCCGGTGATGTCGAGGAGCGGGTGTCCAGCCTGCTCGCCGCCGGGGCGGATGTGCTGGTGATGGACACCGCCCACGGCCACCAGGAGCGGATGATCTCGGCCGTCCAACGAGCACGCGCCGTGGTCAATGACCTCGGCTCCTCGGTGCCGATCGTGGCCGGCAACGTGGTCACCGCCGACGGCACCGCCGATCTGATCGAGGCCGGCGCGGACGTGATCAAGGTCGGCGTCGGGCCGGGCGCGATGTGCACCACCCGGATGCAGACCGGCGTGGGACGTCCGCAGTTCTCCGCGGTGCTGGAGTGCGCCGCCGAAGCCCGTGACGCCGGCAAGGCGATCTGGGCCGATGGTGGCGTGCGGCACCCGCGTGATGTCGCCCTGGCCCTGGCCGCCGGCGCCGGTGCGGTGATGATCGGCTCCTGGTTCGCTGGCACCTTCGAGTCCCCTGGTGAGTTGCTGTTCACCGCCGACGGACGGCCCTACAAGGAATCCTTCGGGATGGCCTCGGCCCGCGCCGTCCGCGCCCGGACGCGCCACCAGTCGGCCTTCGAACGGGCCACTGCGGCGCTCTTCGAGGAAGGCATCTCCAGCTCCCGGATGTATCTCGACCCCGAGCGTCCCGGTGTGGAGGACCTGCTGGACTTCATCGTGTCCGGCGTGCGCAGCTCGTGCACCTATGCCGGGGCGCGGACGTTGACCGAGTTCACCAATCAGGCGATCGTCGGCGTGCAATCGGCTTCGGGCTACAACGAAGGCCGCCCGTTGCACTCCAGCTGGTGAGCCCCGCCGATTGGCTGGTCTTGCTGGGCCTGGCCGGCACCGCCGTGTTCGCCATCAATGGTGCCCTCACCGCGATTCAGGCAGCACGGCTCGACATCGTTGGGGTGATCACGCTGGGCACGATCACCGCCATCGGCGGTGGCGTGCTGCGCGACATCCTGCTGGGCGTCCATCCCCCCGAAGGGCTGGCTGACTGGCGATTCCTGGTGGTGGCGCTGGCCGCCTCCGCCCTGGTGTTCGTGGTGCACAAGCCGCTGGCCCGGCTGGTGCGGTGGGTGACCGTGTTCGATGCGGCCGGGCTGGGACTGTTCAGCATCACCGGCACCTTGGCCGCCTTGCATGCCGGCGCGTCGCCGTTGCTGGCGATCATTCTGGGAGCGACCACCGCTGTCGGTGGTGGCACCTTCCGTGACCTGCTCACCTCGCGGGTTCCGCTGATCCTGACCAGCGACCTGTATGCCATTCCCGCGCTGCTGGGGGCGTTCGGCACCTGGGCGATCTGGGCGCTGAACTGGCAGCAACCGCTGGCCTATCTCCTGGCCGGCGCGGCCTGTTTCGGGCTGCGGATGGTGGGCGTGAAGTTCAAGCTTCACGCCCCTCGCGTCCAGACCTAGCCGGCGAAGTTGTGATGGTGTCGGGCCGGGAGCGCCTCTCGGCGCGTGGCCGCTCGTAGCGGCGAATGTTGGAGCCCGGGGCTACCGCGGCCCGACACCGCGAGAAAGAATACCCGCTGCGCGCGGATCAAATCAGCTTGTCGGTACGCCATAGCCGGGCAGCCACTGTCAGCTCACCGGCCATCTCCTGCAACTTGGACGCGCTCAGCACCGCTTGGCGTCCTTCGGTGACATCGGCGCGCCCGGAGGCGACCACCTGACAGAACGCGGCCGCGCGCTCCAGGGCGATCGCGAAGTCACCGTCGAAGACGCCGGCAAGAATCTCATCGGCGACCCGGCGCACCTCGTCCGGCCCCGGAGGTTCGGCTCCGGCGACCACGTGGTTCGGCTCGGTGAACCGCACCCCGGCGGCATACTCCCGGGCGGCCAGTTCCGGCGAAGTGGTCACCCACTCGCGCAACAGATAGAGCCGGAACAGTGCCCCCGGCAAGGTGTCGGCTGGCCGGCCGGACCACACCTCGGCCAAGGTGTCGATGCCGACCTCGTCGGTGAGCGCCACCAGCCGCGCGACCACGGCCGGGTCGCTGGCCGCCCGGCCCAGGTGCAGCAGGGCAGCGGCCGATTCGTGGGCCGCGTGCAGTGCCGCCACCGGATCGGAGGTCTGGCCCAACGCCTCTAGCGCCGCCGGATCTCGGAAGGTCGGACGGCGAGGCTTGCGCGGTTCGTTCACCGGTTCAGGCTAGCTGCGGTGGCATGACGCACGCGTCGGTGAAGCCGGCCGGTGGGATCCCCAGCGCCTGAATCACCCGCGCCCAGTAGTTCACCTGCGCAGCGGTGGTGGCCAGAATCACCAGTTCACGCTCGGTGTAGGCCTCTCGCAAGGCGGCCATGAGGTCGGCAGGGAACTCCAGCGGCGAGCGCGAGATCCGGCGGGTGTACTCGATCGCCAGCCGCTCGGCGGCGGTGAAGGTATCGACCGCGTCCAGATCGCCGGCGAGCGCCGCCGCCTCGGCATCGCTGATCGCGGCCCGGTCGTACTCGAAGCTGTTCATGTCGACGCAGAAGGCGCAGTTGGCGGTGATCGAGGCGCTCATCCGCACCAGCTTCAGCAAGCGCGGTGAGGGTTCGTCATGCGCCACCAAGGATTCCAGCACCCCGGCACCGATGGCGGCCTTGGGGTACCAGGCCAGCAGTCGGGCCGGCAGCATCCGGCGTCCGGTGACCCGCTCCGAGATGGCCACCCCGAGGCGCAGCAGCGGGTTCATCCGGCGAGGTTCGTCGATCAATGGCATGACTCCATGATCGTCCCCGGGCAGGTGGACCGGTGGGGAAAGCAAAGAGCCGGCCCCGAAGGACCGGCTCTGCTACTCAGCGGCTCACTGGAAGGAGTCTCCACAGGCGCACGAGTTGGTGGCATTGGGGTTGTCGATGGTGAAGCCCTGCTGCTCGATGGTGTCGGCGAAGTCGATGGTGGCGCCCATCAGGTAGGGCAGGCTCATCTTGTCGGTGACGACCTTGGTGCCGAAATGGTCGGTGACCACATCGCCGTCGAGTTCGCGATCGTCCAACGCCAACTGGTAGCGCAGGCCGGAGCAGCCGCCGGGAGCAACCGAAATCCGCAGCAGCAGATCAGGGGTGCCGTCGGCCTCAAGCAGCGCCTGCACCTTGTGAGCCGCGGCCTCGGTCAGGGTGATGCCAGTAGCAGTCTGCTGGTCAACCGTCATGGTGTTGCTTCCTTCCACGTGCGGTGTCCGCGCGGGTTCGCTGCGGCCACTGATCAGCCAGTGTAAGTCGTTGATGGCGCAATCTGTTCCTCACGACCACGGGAACCAGCTACGCCCCAACCGGACGGCCGCCGCGGTCAGCGCGGCAGCATCGGGATCGGCCGGCAGCGGGTGCATCGCCTCCAGCCCGAAGGTGCGCACCTCCCGGCGGGAAAGCTCGGGGCCTGTGGCCAGGGCGACGCACGGCTTCTGCGCCTGGTCAGCCCATTCAGCCACCGCAGCGACCACTGGCCCACCACGGTCGAGGGCCGACAGCGCGGTACACCCGGTGACGACCAGGTCGGCCACAGCCACCGTCGCGTCCAGTCGGGCGAGGAAGTGGCAATACTGCGGACCGCTGAGCAGCCGTCCTTCGAGATGCCGCACCACCAGCCCCGCACCCCCGGACGCGCCGCCGCCGGCGGCCGTGGCCAACCCGGCCCCCCACTGGTCGGCATGACGCTGCATCGCGGTGTCGGCGGCCAGCACCTCGGCCACCGTCCGGCCGGCCGCATAGCCCCGGGTGGCCACCACTCCCTGCAACCCGGTCGCGGGAAGGGTGAGCTCGTCGGGGGCGACGATCGCCGCCGACAGTCGTCCGACCAGGACGTCGCCGGCCTGGGCCCACAACCCGGCGCCGCCGTCGATGGCGGTGATACCGGTCAGGTCCAGACTCACCGCGACCGCGGGGTGCGCAGCGGACACCGCGGCCACCCATCGTCCGAGGTCTTCGGTGGTCGCGGTGGGATCCCAGCCGCGGGCCTCCTGCGTCCAGCCGATCACCACTTCCGAGGCGGTCTCGACCCACCAGCCCGGCCCGTCGGTGCGCAAGGGCGTGCCGCTGAGGGCGGCGACCGCCTCACCGAGTTCGAGGCCGCCGATCGCCAACGGCACCACTGCCACGTCGGCGTATTCGGCCAGGCCGCGACCGATCGCGGTACCGGCCGCCGCCGAACTCAGGGTGCCGATCCGGTCACAGGCCACCAACACCCGTGGCCGATTCACCGCGCCCCCGGGAACGGCGGCTGCTGGTAGCCGCTGGCTTGCGGATCGGCGTCGATCTCGTCGGGTTCGGTGCCCGGGCCGGACAGTCGCAGCAACCGGGTGTGGGCATCCTGGGCCGCCGCGCGCAGCCGCTCGACCTGGTCGCGCACCTGATCGCGCTCGGCCTGGGTGCGGGCGCGTCCGGCCTCATCAACGGCACCGAAGACGTCGCGGTCGATCCCGAGGCGTCGCAGCCGCGCCTCCAGCTCAGCCAGGTGGGCCTGGGCGGCGTGGAGGGCGGAGAGCCGCGCTTGAAAGTCCATTTGAGCGGCCACCAGTTGGTCTTCGCCCATCACGCCTCCGTCCCACACCGCACTTTGACCTAGGATGTGGCACACATCGTCGCATCACAAGGCAGGTAGAAGTGGGATTGTTCCGCCCGTACGAGCGCTCCGAGGACGCCACGTCCACTGCGGCCCCCGAGACTGCGGCGACGACGGCGAAGAAGCAGGTGCCCACGCCCACCCGCAAGGAGGCCGAGGCGGCCCGCCGCGAGCGACTGAACCCGACCCTCTCCCCTGCACAACTGCGGGCTCGCGATCGCGACTCGAAGGCGCGCCAGCGCGAGGAGTCGTGGAAGAGGGTCGACGACGAGCCCGGCCGGGTGCTGCTGCGCAACTTCATCGACTCCCGCAAGGGCATGGCCCAGTGGTGGATGCCGACGATCATGAGCACCCTGGTGTTGGCGCTCGTGGTGATGTACGCCTACCCGCCGGGCGCCATCGTGGCCACTTTTGTGCCGTACGCGGCGCTGGCGCTGCTGGCGGTGCACATCTTCATCCTGTGGCGGCAGTTCAAGGTGCTGCTCGCCCAGCGTCTCCCGAACGAGCCCACCCGCGGCCTGCTGGTGTACCTGATCAACCGGATCATCGCGATGCGTCGCTTCCGGGTGCCGACCCCGCAGGTCAAGCCGGGCGACGAGATCTGAGTTCTGCGATGAGCTATCGCTGGGCGACCTCTCCTGAGCTACCCGACGCGGTGGCCGCCGACCTTGCGGTGGGCGAGGGTTTCGATGATCAAGCGCGGGCTGAGGCATGGCTGACCGAGCACTACCTGGAGTTGGCCGAAGCCGGCGTCCACGCGGTGCTGCTGGTCGAAGGTGATCGGGTGGTCTACGGCCCGATGAGTCTGTCGCAGTAGAACCGATCCGCTCGAGGGAGTCAGCTCGCCGTGGACGGGCAGGCGACCTCGCCCGCCAGTCGCTGCCACAGCGCCCAGCCGATCAGGCCGATACCGATCAGACCCATGAACGGTTGGACGGGAGCGAACCACTGCAGCGCACCGGTGTAGCCCAGCGCCAGCAGGGCGAGCTTGTTGCACACCGGGCAGCCGACCGCGAAGTAGCTGAGCAGACCGCCGGCCAGACCGTAGCGACTCTCCCGCGGTGGTGCCGCCGGGTCACGGACGTAGGTCGCGGTGAGCAACCCGCCGAGGATGCCGGTGATCGCCAGCATCGGCCACGCCCACCAGGTGGTGGGCACCGCCCGTCCGAAGATCGGTGTGGGCACCATCGCGGTGGAGATGCCGATCACCGCGACGATGGCCAGCGCGCTCGCCGCGGCGGCGATCCAGCGCCGCCGGGGCCACGCCTGCAGTCGCGCCCACATCGTCGGCTGGGCCACCACCAGGTCGGCCACCGGCACCGCGAGGGTCTCGACGGAGATGTCATTCACCCGCACAGCATACCCCGAGGGGTATCGCGGAGCGAAGTGTTCGCCTCCCCCCCCCCGAGGTCAGGACTCGCGGACGCCCGGGGTGACGAACGGCGGCTTGACCACCTCGAAGGGTTCCCGGCGTCCGCGCACCTCGACGCTCACCTGGTCACCCAGGCTCACCGAGCGATCAATCAACGCCAAGGCCACCCCCACGCCCAGCGTGGGCGAGAACGTGCCCGAGGTCACCTCGCCCACCTCGTCCTCACCGACGTACACCGCCATCTCCGGACGCGGGATCGCCCGGCCGTCGGCGCGCAGGCCCCGCAGCAGCCGTCCCGACTTGGCCTCGCGCTGGGCGCGCAGCGCATCGGCGCCGAAGAAGCTCGGCTTGTCCCAGCCGACGGCCCAGTTGATGCCTGCCATCACCGGACTGATCACCGGGCTCAGATCGTGGCCGTGCAACGGATAGCCCATCTCGGTCCGCAGCGTGTCGCGAGCACCGAGTCCACACGGGGCAATGCCGAACGACTCACCCGCGGCCATCACCGCGTCCCACAGCGCCGGCGCGGCGGCGGCCGGCACCACGAGTTCGTAGCCGCGCTCACCGGTGTAACCGGTGCGACAGACCGTCAGCGGCGTGCCCTGCCAACTCGCCACCGCGAACGCCATGTAGTCCTGACCCACCGGCAGGCCGAGTGCAGTCAGCACCTCATCGGAGTCGGTGCCCTGAACCGCGATCACGGCGAAGTCGCGATGCTCGTTGGTGACCGTGATCCCCGCCGGCGCTGCGGCCGCGATGGTGGCCACCACCTCGGTGGTGTTGGCCGCGTTCGGGATCACGAAGACCTCGTCGGAACTGAACAGGTAGGCGATCATGTCGTCGATCACGCCGCCGTCGGCATTGCACAGCAGCGTGTATTGGGCCTGGCCCGGGCCGATCCGACGCAGATCGTTGGTCAGGCAGCTGTTGACGAAGTCGACCGCCCCCGGCCCGGTGATCCGCATCTTGCCCAGGTGGCTGACGTCGAAGATCCCCACCGACCCGCGCACTGCCTTGTGCTCAGCGACGACCCCGGCGTACTGCAACGGCATCAGCCAGCCGCCGAATTCGGAGAACTTGGCGCCGAGCGCCACGTGCCGCTCGTGCAGCGGGGAAAGGATCGGTTCGGACATGGGCTTCCTCCTGTTCGAGGATCAGGCTAGCGATCCCCCACCGGTTGCGCTGGCGGCAACGAAACCGATCGCCGTGGGGGGAGCGTGGAGCCGCCTCAGCGGACTAGCCTAGGGACTTGACTTCTACTACCAACTCCAGAAGGCAGTCACGGTGTTCAGCTTCACTCTCCCCGAAATCAGCCTCGCCACGACCATCGACAAGAACCCCGGCATCTTGGTGGCCGGCCTGGCCGAGACCAGTGACGGCGACATCCTGGTCGGTCTCCCGGACGCGGTGGCTGCGGCGGCGAGCAAGACCTTTGGCGGCGATCTGATCGCCATGGTCAAGCAACTCGGCGGCTCCACCAAGAACGCCAAGGCGGTGCTGCTGCCGCTCCCCGGCGCGGACAAGCTGGTCGTGGTCGGCCTGGGCCCGATCGACGTCAGCGCCGAGCAGGTGCGACGCGCGGTCGGCGCGGCCGTCCGACTGATCAGCGGCCTGCCGGCGGCCGCTCCCCACAAGGTGACCATCAGCCTCGAAACCGCCGAACCGAGCCTGATCAAGGGCGCAGCCGAGGGCGCGCTGCTGGCCAGCTACCGCTACGGCCCCACCAAGGCCGACAAGCCCGGCATCGGTGAACTGCGCCTGGTGGGGGCTGGCAAGAAGCCCGAGGCCAAGCAGGCTCTCGACCTGGCCGTGGCCACCGCCACCGCCGTGGTGCAGGTGCGTGACTGGGTCAACACCCCGGCCAACCTGCTGTACCCCGAGACTTTCGCCGAGGCTGCCCGCGCGCTGGCCAAGACCTACAAGCTCGGCGTCGAAGTGTGGGACGAGAAGGCCCTGGAGAAGGAGGGCTTCGGCGGACTGACCGCGGTCGGCGCCGGCTCGGCCCGCAAGCCCCGACTGGTGAAGCTGTCGTATGCCCCGCGTGGCGCTCGATTCCACCTGGCTCTGGTCGGCAAGGGCATCACCTTCGACTCCGGCGGCCTGGATCTGAAGACCGCCGAAGGCATGTACACCATGAAGTGCGATATGGCCGGGGCCGCCTCGGTGCTGGCCGCAGTGGCCGGCATCGCCCAGCTCGGGCTGCGGATCAAGGTCACCGCGTGGGCGGCAATGGCCGAGAACATGCCATCAGGCACGGCCGGACGCCCGTCCGACATCTTGACGATGTTCAACGGCATGACCGTGGAGAACTACAACACCGACGCCGAGGGACGCCTGGTGCTGGCCGATGCGCTCGCCAAATGCTCAGGCGAATCGCCCGACCTGGTGATCGACGTGGCCACCCTGACCGGCGCCTGCATGGTGGCCCTCGGGGTGAACACCGCCGGCCTGATGGCCCGCGACGACGAGACCGCCGACCTGGTGTTGGACGCGGCCGAAGCGGCCGGCGAATCCTTCTGGCAACTGCCGATTCCCGAAGACGTGGCCCCCAAGCTGGAATCGGCCGTGGCCGACACCCGCTCCGGCGGCGACCGCTTCGGCGGCGCCCTGACCGCGGCTGCCTTCCTGTCGAAGTTCGTGCCCGAAGAGATCCCCTGGGCGCACCTGGACATCGCCGGACCGGCGTTCAACGATGCCGCGGCCCACGACTACGTGCCCACCGGCGGCACCGGCATGAGCGTGCGCACGCTGATGGCGCTGGCGCACGCTCGGGCCAACTGACATGGAGCAGCTCACCGCTGATCTGGTGGTCGTCGGGGCCGGCGCAGCCGGCCTGCTGGCGGCCGCCGCTGCCCGTCGCCTCGGCGACGAGGTGATCGTCGTCGAGTCCTCAGCACGGGCCGGTGGCACCACCGCCGACGGCAATGGTCTGGCCTGGCTGCCGGGTAATCGGCTGGCCGCGAAGGGCACCACACCCGACTCCACCGATGAGGTCGAGCAATACCTGTCCGCGGTGCTCGGCGCCCCCGCCGACGAGCACCTGGCTGCCCGCCGGGCGGCCTTCGTCCGGACCGCACCGAAGGTGTCGCGCTGGCTGGTGTCGTCCCATGTGCCGCTGCACGCCGCCAAGCCGGTGGCCGATGACCATCTCGATCTCCCCGGCGCCAAGACCGGCGGCCGGGTCGTGGTGTCCGGCCCGATCGACCGACGGATTCTCGGCGAGACCGAAGCCGCGCTCGCCCGAACCACCGGCGTGTTGCGCGAGGCGCTGGCCTGGCTGCCGGTCCCCCGAAACACCGCCACCGGCGGGGAGTCCCTGGTGGCGCACCTGCTGCACCGCGCCGTGGCCAATGGCGTGCAGCTGTGGCTGAACAGCACGGTGACCGGACTGCTCAGTTCCGAGGGCCAGGTCACCGGGGTCACCGTGGATCACGACGGGGTGCCCACCCAGATCACCGCCGCCCGGGTACTCCTGGCCAGCGGAGGTTTCGCCGCCGACCAGGCGCTGCGAGAGGAATTCCTGCCGCTGCCCACCGACCCCGCCTGGACGACAGCAGCCGCCGGCAACCACGGCGAGTTGCTCAGCTTGGCCATGGGCATCGGCGCGGCGACCACCAACATGGCGGCGGCCTGGTGGGTGCCGGTGATGATCAGTGAGGGTCGGGCCTCGTCAGTGCGCACCGCGCTGGACGGGCCACACTCGATGCTGGTCGATGCCGCCGGCGATCGCTATATCGACGAGACCCGCAGCGACGACGACCTCGGCGCCCTGATGTACGACCACAGCCGGGGCGTCCGGGCGGTGCCGTCGTACCTGATCATGGACAATCGGCATCGCGCCAGCACGCCGCTGGGCCCGTGGGGGCCTGGCAACACCCCCCGCCGGGCCATCGAGGACGGCGAGATCACCCGCGCCGCCACCCTCAACGACCTGGCTCAGGCGACCGGGCTGGACCGCGCCGGCCTACTGGGCAGCGTGGTGCGGTTCAACAACTTCGCCGCCAAGGGCACCGATTCGGATTTCCGGCGCGGACGTCCGGAGGCCACCGGGAAAGCCAAGCGCCGCAATCCGTCGCTGGGCAAGATCGACAAGCCGCCGTTCTGGGCGGTGAAGGTGTATCCCGGCGACGCCGGCACCAAGGGCGGTCTGGTCACCGATGCCTCGGCGCGCGTCCTGCACACCGACGGACACGTGATCGGCGGCCTCTATGCCTGCCCGGGGACGGCGGCGTCGATCTTCGCCACCGGATCACCGAGCGCCGGTGCGTCGCTGGGCGAATCGCTGGTGGCGGCTTTCTTGGCCGTCACCGATCACCGCTCCTGACGTCGCCGCTGGTCGTAGTCGCGCATTCGCTGCGGGTAGCCGACCACGCCGGCGTCGTAGCTGGGGAGTCGGTGCCGTTCGGCGAATCGGCGGGCCCAGGCGACGTCCGGCACGCTGCGGCGGGTCCACTCCCCGTCGTAGGCGATCAGCAGCAGGCTGGCGGAGTTCACCGCAGTCGGCTGCTCGATGAAAGCCTCAATTCCGCGCCTTGTCGCGACAAAATCCTGCAGGTGCGCCTGCGCGGCAGCGTCGAGGTTTCGCTGAGTAGAGGTGCGGATATTGCTCCGCTTTCCGAACTTCCAGACCACCAGAGCATTATTGCCCGCGCAGAGGGGACTAGGCTGAACTCCTGAAATCGCCGGCAGCATAGGAGCATCAGCATGTCCACTCCCGTACCACTTCCCGCACTGGGCGAAAGCGTGACCGAAGGTACCGTTTCGCGCTGGCTGAAGCAGGTCGGCGACACCGTCGCAGTGGACGAGCCGTTGGTCGAAATCTCCACCGACAAGGTCGACACCGAGGTGCCCTCACCGGTGGCCGGTGTGCTGTTGGAGATCCTGGTTCCCGAGGACGGCGTTGCCGCCGTCGGCGCCACCTTGGCCGTGGTCGGCGAGGCCAGCGAGGCCGGCGGTGCACCGGCGGCTCCGGCTGCCCCTGCCGAAGAGGCCCCCGCTGCTGCCGCTCCCGCTATGCCTGCTGCCCCGGCGATGCCTGCCGCACCCACCGCCCCTGCTCCGGCGATGCCTGCCGCGCCCGCCGCCCCTGCCCCCGACGCTCCCGCTGCCACCGCTCCTTCGGCACCCGCTCCGGCCGCCGAGGGCGTCGACGTGGTGCTGCCGCAGTTGGGAGAGTCGGTGACCGAAGGCACCATCTCCCGGTGGCTGAAGGCGGTCGGTGACGAAATCTTTGCCGACGAGCCCCTGGTCGAGGTGTCCACCGACAAGGTTGACACCGAGATCCCGGCCCCGGCCTCCGGCGTCCTGCTGGAGATCCGGGTCGGTGAGGACGCTGTCGCCCCGGTCGGCGCGGTTCTCGGTGTGATCGGTGCCCCGGGTGCCGCGCCCGCGCCGGCTCCTGCCGCGGAGGCTCCCGCTCCTGCCGCTGCCCCCGCGCCCGCAGGCTTCACTCTGCCCAGCGCTCCGGGCGCCCCGGCCGCCGCCGCTCCAGCGGCTGCTCCCCTACCGACGCCGGCCCCGGCTCCCACGCCCGCCCCGGCTCCTGTCGCCCCGGCGCCCACCACCCCGGCCGCCCCGCGCACCGAATCCGACGGCGAGGTCTACGTCACCCCGCTGGTGCGCAAGATGGCGGAAGCCAACGGCGTGGCCTTGTCCGAGATCACCGGCACCGGCGTCGGCGGACGCATCCGCAAGCAGGACGTCCTGGCTGCCGCCGAGGCCAAGAAGGCCGCTGCTCCGGCCGCCCCGGCGACCAGCGCTCCCGCCGCCGCTGCGGCCGTCGCGCCGAGCCCGGAAGCCGCCAAGCGCGGCACCACCGAGAAGATGAGCCGGCTGCGCGCCACCATCGCCAAGCGGATGGTGGAGTCGCTGCAGGTCTCGGCTCAACTGACCGCCACCGTCGAGGTCGACCTGACCAACGTCGCCAAGCTGCGCGCCAAGGTCAAGGACGAGTTCGCCGCGCGCGAAGGCGTCGGCCTGACCTACCTGGCGTTCATCGCCAAGGCCACCACCGAGGCCCTGAAGCAGTTCCCCAAGGTGAACGCCACCATCGACACCGAGGCCGGCACCATCACCTACGCCGACGCCGAGCACCTGGGCATCGCGGTCGACACCGAGCGCGGCCTGCTGGTTCCGGTGATCGCCAACGCCGGTGACCTCAGCGTCCCCGGTCTGGCCAAGAAGATCGCCGACCTGGGTGCCCGCACCCGCAACAACCAGGTCACTCCGGACGAGTTGTCCGGTGGCACCTTCACCATCACCAACTACGGGTCGGCCGGCACGCTGTTCGACACCCCGATCATCAACCAGCCGCAGGCCGCCATTCTGGGCACCGGCGCGCTGGTGAAGCGTCCGATGGTGGTCAACGATCCCAAGCTGGGCCAGATCATCGCGGTGCGCGACATGATGTACCTGTCCTTGTCCTATGACCACCGGCTGGTGGACGGCGCGGACGCTGCCCGCTTCCTGTCGTTCCTGAAGGCCCGTCTGGAAACCGGCGACTTCGGCTCCGAACTGGGGCGGTGAGCTCGGCGCTCGACTTCGAATACCTCGGCCTGCCGTCGGGCTCGCTGGTCGACTATCGCCTCGCCTGGGACCGCCAGCGCGAGGTGCACCAGTTGGTCTCGACCGAGCAGGTGCCGCCACGGGTGCTGTTCGTGGAGCACCCGGCGGTCTACACCGCCGGTCGCCGCACCGAGCCCCACGAGCGGCCCACCGACGGCACCGAAGTGATCGAGGTCGATCGGGGCGGAAAGATCACCTACCACGGTCCCGGCCAGCTGGTCGGCTACCCGATCATCCCGCTGCCGTTCCGAGTGGGAGTGGTCGACTACGTCCGCCGGGTCGAAGAAGCCCTGATCCGGCTGTTGGCCGGCTACGGCATC
>JAJTBJ010000030.1 GCA_021286985.1 Propionibacteriales bacterium
CCGTTGACGACCTGGCCCACCTGCGGAGCCTGCTGCTGAGCCTGAGCCTGCTGCAGCGGCACCCACTGGACGCCATTCCACTGGTGCCCGTTGACGACCTGGCCCACCTGCGGAGCCTGCTGCTGAGCCTGAGCCTGCTGCAGCGGCACCCACTGGACGCCATTCCACTGGTGCCCGTTGACGACCTGGCCCACCTGCGGAGCCTGCTGCTGAGCCTGAGCCTGCTGCACCGGCACCCAACGAGTCCCGTCCCACCGATGACCATTGGCGATCTGACCCACCTGCGGCGCCTGCTGCGCGGGCTGAGCCTGCTGCAGTGGCACCCACTGGACGCCGTTCCACTGGTGGCCGTTGACAATCTGGCCCACCTGCGGCGCTTGCTGCGCGGCCTGGGCCTGTTGTACCGGCACCCACTGGACACCATTCCATTGGTATCCGTTGACGATTTGTCCCACCTGGGGTTCTTGTGGCGTCTGGCTCATGAAACCGAAGCGTATCTGCGGGATTCCACCCACGCCAACGAGGCCAGGGAACTTGCTCACCGAATGCCGGCGCTCCCCGAAACGGGAAACTGATCGGTGGGTGCCGACGGCACCCACCGATCAGTCGTGATCAGGCGCGCAGGGCTGCGGCCAACTCCTCGAACACCGCCAGGTAGTGGTCGACGGCCTCGTCGGTGTGCGTCACCGAGAGCGTCCACTCCTCCTCGCGGCCGGGGGTGGCGAAAATGCCCCGGTTCATGTTCCACAACCAGGTCAGCTCGGTCAGCTCGACGTCCTGGTTCTCCTTGTAGCTCTCGTAATCGGTCACCTTGACCTCGGAGAAGGTGACGCAACCCTTCGAACCGATGCCGACGGCGTAGCCGGGCAGGTCGTAGCGGGCGATGATGTCCCGGGCTCCGCTGAGGATCCGATCGTTGAGGTGATCGAGGTGGGCGTAGCCCTCTTCGGTCAGCACCTGCTCCAGGGACGCACGCGCCGCCGCCATCGACAGCGGATTCCCGTTGTAGGTGCCTACCTGGTAGACCTTGCCGCTCTCCACGATCGCCATGACTTCTTCGCTGCCGCCGATCGCACCGGACGGAAGGCCGCCGCCCAGCGACTTGGCCAGCGTCACCATGTCGGGCAGCACACCGAAGCGCTCGGTGGCGCCGCCGGGAGCCACGCACAGACCGGTCTTGACCTCGTCGAAGATCAGCACGATGCCGTAGCGCTGGGTGATCTCCCGGACGGCCTCCAGGTAGCCCGGTTCGGGCAGCACGACGCCGAGGTTCATCATGGCGGCTTCCATGATCACGCACGCCGGCAGGCGCCCTTCGGACTGCAGCTTCTGAATGCGCCGCTCCATCGCCGGGGCGTCGTTGAACGGCACCGCGACGGTCATGTCGACCACCGCCTGGGGAATGCCACCGCCATAAGACAGCGACTCGTAGTTCTCCCGGTCACCGATCTTGTCGTAGGGGACGCCGATCGAGACCATCACCGTGTCGTGGTGACCGTGGTAAGAACCGAAGATCTTCATCACCGTGTCGCGACCAGTGAAAGCGCGGGCGATGCGAATGGCGTCCATGGTGGATTCCGAACCGGAGTTCGTGAACCGCCACTTCGGCAGCCCCCACCGCTTGGCCAGCTCATTGGCCACCACATAGCTGTCGGACACCGCGCAACCGAAGTGGGTGCCCAGCGGGTAGCGAGCGGCGACCGCCGCACCGATCGCCGGGTGGGCGTGCCCCTGCACCATGGAGCCGAAGCCGTTGTGGAAGTCGTAGTACTCGGTGCCGTCGACGTCCCAGATCTTGTCGCCTTCGCCGCGGTCGATGTAGATCGGCCACGGCACGCGACCCTGGTAGGACGATGCGACGCCGCCGGAAAGGTGCTCGCTGGCCTGGGCGTACATCGCCCGGGACGCCTGCGTGCGATCATCGAGCTTCTGCTGCTCGATCTCGGTCAGCTCGGCGATCCGCGCCCGATCAATGGGCTTGGCATTTGCCTGAATAGTCATGATTCACCGCCTCCGGTCGGCCTGGCACCGGGATCGTGAAAGGCACCGCGACCGGCCTGGCGACGCGGGCAAGGTCAGCCTAACCGGAAATCGCCTCGGCTGCCGCAGTGACCATTACCGATTGGGTGGAATCACCCATGCCAACACCAGAATTCCCACCCCAGTGCCCAACAGCAGAATGGTGTCGATCAATCGGCTTCGCACCGCCAACAGCCCGACCCGCTGCTGCGGCATCAGCCGCAGCAGCCCGCCCACGGTCGCCGCCGCACCGATCAAGGTGCAGCCGATGCGCCAGTGCCCGAACGGCACCGCGATCACCAGGCCCACGAAGACCCCCGTCAGCACCCCGGCCAGGGGCCATTGCCCCAGGATCTGTTGCAGCCAGTTCTTGGGCGGGCGAGGATCGGCGGTCGGCGTCGTCATGCCAGTTCTTCGGCTCGATCCACCACATTCGACAGCAGCATCGCCCGGGTCATCGGCCCCACCCCGCCCGGGTTGGGGGCCACCCACGCGGCCTTGTCGAACACGTCGGCGGCGACATCACCGGCGAGCTTTCCGTCGACCCGGCTCACACCGACGTCGAGCACGGCCGCGCCGGGCTTGATCAGGTCGGCAGTGATCAGTCCAGGCACCCCGGCGGCCGCCACCACGATGTCGGCGCGGCGGGTGTGTTCGGCCAGGTCACGGGTGCCGGTGTGACACAGGGTCACGGTGGCATTCTCGCTGCGCCGGGTCAGGATCAGCCCGAGCGGACGTCCCACGGTGATGCCGCGGCCGACCACACACACCTCGGCGCCGTTGAGTTCGACGTGATGTCGACGCAGCAACTCCACGATGCCGCGCGGCGTGCACGGCAGGGGCGCCGGCTCGTTGAGCACCAGCTTGCCCAGGTTGATCGGGTGCAGTCCGTCGGCGTCTTTCTCCGGGTCGATCAGGCCGAGCATCGCGTTCTCGTCCAGATGCTTGGGCAGCGGCAACTGGACGATGTAACCGGTGCAGGCGGCGTCCGCATTCAGCCCCGAGATGGCCTCGGCGACCATCTCCGCGCTCGCGTCAGCCGGAAGGTCGACCCGAATCGAGGTGATGCCCACTTCGGCGCAGTCGCGGTGCTTCATGTTGACGTAGGAGTGGCTGCCCGGATCGTCACCGACCAGCACCGTGGCCAGGCCAGGACGCAATCCGCGCTCGGCCAGGGCGTTCACCCGGATCGCCAGCTCGGCCTTGATAGTGGCGGCGACGGCCTTGCCGTCGAGGATCTGTGCGCTCATTGCGGTGACCTCAGTGGAAGAAGTGTCGGGTACCAGTGAAGTACATCGTGAGGCCGGCCGCAGCAGCGGCAGCGATGGTTTCGTCATCGTGAATCGAACCGCCCGGCTGGACGATGGCCTTCACCCCGGCCTCAATGAGAATGCCGGGTCCGTCGGCGAACGGGAAGAAGGCGTCCGAGGCGGCCACCGATCCGGCGGCCCGATCACCGGCGCGCTCCACGGCCAGCTTGCACGAGTCGACCCGGTTCACCTGGCCCATGCCCACCCCCACCGAGGCGCCACCGCTGGCCAGCAGGATCGCGTTCGACTTCACCGCCCGAATCGCCCGCCAGGCGAAGGCCAGATCAGCGAGGGTGGCCTCGTCGGCGGCCTCGCCGGTGACCAGCGTCCAGTTGGCCGGATCGTCACCGGCGGCGTCGATCTTGTCGGGGTGCTGCAGCAGCATGCCGCCACTGACCGGCTTGAACTCCACCGCGCTGGACGGGTACGCCGGGGCCAGCAGGATGCGCAGGTTCTTCTTGCGCTGCAGGACCTCCAAGGCGCCGTCAGCGAAGCCGGGAGCGATCAGCACCTCGGTGAAGATGCCGGCGATCTGCTCGGCGGCCTCGACACTGATCTCGCGGTTCGCTGCGATCACCCCGCCGTAGGCCGAGACCGGGTCGCAAGCGTGCGCCAAGCGATGAGCCTCGGCGATGTCGGCACCGACCGCGATGCCGCACGGATTGGCGTGCTTGATGATGGCCACCGCCGGCTCGCTGAAGTCGTAGGCAGCCCGGTAGGCGGCATCACCGTCGGTGTAGTTGTTGTAGCTCATCTCCTTGCCGTTGAGCTGTTCGGCAGTCGCCAGACCGCTGGGACGGTCGAGGTTGCGGTACAGCGCGGCCGGCTGGTGGGAGTTCTCGCCGTAACGCAGGGTGCCGAGCTTCTCCCAGCTCGCCCCCACCCAGGACGGGAAGCCGTCACCGGCGGAGGAGTCGGTGAGCACCGAGCCCATCCAGCTGGCCACGGCGATGTCGTAGTTGGCGGTGTGGACGAACGCCGCCGCGGCGAGCTCCTTGCGCTCGGCCAGGGTGAAACCGCCCGCGGCCAGCGCGGCGATCAGCGACGGGTACTGCTCCGGGGAGGTGACGATGGCCACCGAGGGATGGTTCTTGGCTGCAGCCCGCACCATCGACGGCCCGCCGATGTCGATCTGCTCCACGCACTCGTCCTGGGTCGCGCCTGAGGCCACGGTCTGGGTGAAGGGGTACAGGTTGGAGACCACCAGGTCGAACGGCGCCACGCCCAGTTCGTCCAGCTGCGCCCGGTGCGACTCCAGCCGACGGTCGGCCAGGATGCCGGCATGGATCCGCGGGTGCAGGGTCTTGACCCGGCCGTCCAGGCATTCGGGGAACCCGGTCACCTGTTCGACCGGGGTCACTGCCAAGCCCGCGTTGGCCAGGGTGGCCGCCGTCGAACCCGTGGACACCAGCTCCACTCCGGCCGCAGCCAGAGCGTGACCGAGCTCAACCAGCCCGGTCTTGTCGTACACCGAAACCAGGGCGCGGCGAATGGGCAGCAGGTCGTTCATCTATCCCCTTGTGTTGAAGTGGTTGATCGCATCGAGCAACAGGCGGCGCTCGACCACCTTGATTCGTTCATGCAGGACGTCTTCCGTGTCGCCGGACAACACCGGCACCGCCTCCTGGGCCAGGATTGCGCCGGTGTCGACCCCGGCATCGACCACGAAGACCGTGGCTCCGGTGACCTTGACCCCGTACGCCAGCGCGTCCCGCACCCCGTGCATGCCGGGGAAGGACGGCAACAACGCCGGGTGCGTGTTGATCATCCGGCCACCGAAACGGCTCAGGAAGGCCGCCCCGACCAGCTTCATGAAGCCGGCACTGACCACCAGATCGGGGTCGTAGGCAGCGACTCGCTCGGCGAGTTCGGCATCCCAGGCGGCACGGTCGGCACCCTTGGCGAAGGGGTGGACGAATGCCGGCACCCCGGCTCGCTCGGCGCGCACCAGCCCGTAGGCATCGGCACGGTCAGAGACGACTGCGACCACCTCGGCGGCCACGTCGCCGGCGGCGATCGCGTCCAGCAGGGCTTGCAGCAGGGTGCCGGAGCCGGAGATCAGGACGACCAGGCGCAGCGGCATACCCCGAACCTTATCGAAGCCAGGGCCGCCTTCTGTGCCGGGCCTAGTCGGCGGACCCGATCCGGCGATCAACGAACCACGTCGCCACGGCGGCCACCACCGCACTGATCAGTACGATCCCGAGACCGAGGAACACCTGCGGATACCGCGGGCCCACCACCGCGAGCCGATCAACGCCGAGAGCGCCACCACTGAACAGGGCCACGGTCACGTAGGTCACGCCCACGGCCAGTCCAGCGAGGGCGCCGGCAGCCGCTGCCGAGGTCACCGCCGCCGCCCGGGCCCGGACGGCGACCACGCCGGCGACCAGGCCGGGCAGCGCACCCAGCACCAGCCAGGCGGTGAGATCGGCCGTGCCGTCCGGCGGCAGCCCACCCAGCACCGGCAACGCCGGCATCAACCCCAAATGGGTGCTCCACGGGGCCACCACGGTGCCATCGCCCACGGTGAATCCGGCGGCCAGCACCCAGGACGCCGACCACGCCAGCAGGTTGGGCAGGTACAGCAGGCAGGCCAGCCCCCACAACACGGCACCCACGGCGTCAAAGCCGAGCGCTGACTCCATCATCGCGATCCGCTGCTCGCCGAGGATCATCCCGGTGGCCAGTGGAATGGCGGCCACCGCCACCAGCGCCAGCAGCCCCGCGGCCGCGCCTCGACCGGTCGCCGATACCCACCCTGGAAGCTCACGACCCAGTCCGGATTGACCGACGGCCCCGACGGTGGCGGAAATCCCGCCAAGGAAGAGGGCACCGGCCAGCGCACGTCCGACATCGGCGCCGGTGGCCGCGGCCGCAATCGCTGCCGCCAGGCTGTAGCCGAGCACCACTTGGACGACGGTGAGCCCCGCCTGCCGGCGCAGTTGCTGCCCGGCGGCGTCCGGGGCAGCCGGTGGGCGGTAGGCCTGGCGGGCGGTCAGCATCACCGGCACCGCCAGCAGCAGGCTCAACCCCAGCGGCGCCACCCCCAGGACGGTTGCCCCGACCGTCACCGGCACGCCGTGGGCCAGCAACCAGAGTCGAATGGCAAAGGCCACCATCGCAGGAAACGGCACAGTGGTGAGGCCCAGCCACCCCAACGTGGTCAGCGCAAACACCACCGACATCCCGATCGCGGCCGAGATCACACCACCCCCGACAGCGACCAGCGGCCAGGGCAGCGGAGAGGTTTCCTCAAGGTGGGGTCCAGCCTTCGCCGCGGCGACGCTGAAGCGAAACCGCGTGTGAGAGCGTGTTTTGTCCCTCGCCATGATGCCTCCATGCTGGCTTAACCGCTTGCCAACCGCGAGCGGACACGCCCGCCCTACTACACTGTGCCAGTCACGCAAGCGCAGACGGGATCTTCAGGTGGAGGGGTCACAGAGACCACGTCGGGCAGCAGGACCGCTTCCCGAAGAATGGAACGAGCCCACGGACAGCTCAGCAGCACGTCCGGCCGGGCCGCTGTTCGACGACCCCAGTGAACTCACCGATACCGGCATGATGCGCCGCTTGGCGCTGAACGCCGATGGCTCGTTGCCGCCGCTGGCGGTACCGCCACCCCGTCCGGTTCTGCCGACCTCGGAAGCTGCTCCCGCTTCAGCCGGACGACGGTTCTCCGCTGATGACGCACCGTTCATCGACGAGTGGGTGGCGCCGCGGCGGTCCGCAGCCAGCGTGTCCTCGCCACCGGCTTATGAGCCGCTGCTGCCGCCACTGACCCGTCCGACCGCGCCCCCGTCGCGCACCGTGAGCTACTCATCGGCGGCCGAGCCGCCGCCCGAGGCCTACCGGCGCAGCACTCCGGTGGAGATTCCGGCACCGGCCGAGGCTGCCCCGCCAGCGGCCGCACCGGTCGCCCCGCCCCGCTCGCGCGCATCGGCACGCAGCCAGGCCACCCCGCCCACCCGGGCGATGGAACCGGAGGCCAAGCCCAGTCGTCGCGACGCCAAGGCTGCCGCTGCCGCCGCCCGCGCCGACGCCAAGGCCGCCCAGGAAGCCGAAAAAGCTGCCGCCCGCGAGGCCGCGCAGCAGGCCAAGCTCGATGCCCGCTCGGCCAAGGCCGACGCCAAGGCGGCGAAGGCCAAACCCACCGCAAAGGCCAGCAGCTCCATTCCGGCCAGTCGACTCGCTGTCGGTGGCACCACCCCGGTCACTCCGCCGCCCGCCCCGCCCCGCAAGAGCGGCGGCGCGAAGGTGGCCATCATCGTGCTCGCTGTAGTGCTGGCGGTTGCGCTGATCGCTGGTGGGGTCGCCTGGGGCCTCGGCCTGATTCCGCTCGGCGCCAAGGCGCCGACCGCCCCGGCGGCCTCCGATCCGCTGATCACCGCCGCCGACGTCACCCCGCTGTCGTCCGCCGGCTGGCAGGAATCCACCATCCCCGAGACTGCGGTCTGCCTGGGTGAGGCGATGCCTAAGGCCGAACGGGCGTCCAGCCGCAAGCTGTTCGACCCGGCCAATGATTCAGCCCTGCAGACACTGAACGTCTACCCCGACGACGCTGCGGCCACCCAGGCCTACGACGCTGCGGCCGTCCTGGCCGGTACCTGCGCCGACGGCGCCGGCCTGGTGGTGTCGGCCTCGGCCATCAGCGGACTCGCCGATGCCGCCCAGGCCGTCCAGATCAATGTGCAGGCCGCCAAGCCGGAGAATCACCTGCTGCTGATCGCGCGCACCGGCCGCAACGTCAACGTGTTCGACTTCGTCACCGCCGATGGCGTCCCGGTCACCACCGCGGCACAGATCGCCACCAGCTCACTGAATCGCCAGTGCGGCGCCGGCGGCACCTGCCCGACCTCGGTGAGCGTGGCCTCTTCGCTGCCGGCCGCCGGCACCCCGGCCGGCTGGCTGGTGCCTTCAGACCTGCCCCGGATCACCCTCGGTGCGGGCAAGTGGAATGCCACCGACTGGCCGACCATCCTCACCCACGGCTCCCAATGCGAAGGCACCGACCTGACCAGGGTGGCCGACACCACTGCGGCAGGTCAGCGTGCGCTGATCCTGACCGGCGATCCCAAGACGCCGACAGACTTCGGTGTCGATGAGGCCATCTACACCTTCGCCGACACCAAGCCGGCCAGTTCGCTGGCCACTGGGTTGATCAAGGCGATCAACGGGTGCTCCACCCAGCTACCGACGGCGACCGTCGTCGACGGGCCGGACGTCCGGGGCACCGGGGCGAATGGCATCGTGGTTTCGGGTCGAACCTGGGAGATCACCCACAAGACCAACACCTCCACCTTCATCTACCGGGTGGCAGTGGTGAGTTCGGGAACCCGCGTGACCTACTGGGTGGCGACCCCGTCGAAGACCTTCGACTTCACCGACGCCGACTGGACGGCCATCGCCCTGCGGGCCGGTCAGCGCGCCACCCAGGCCGGCTGAACCCCGTCGGACAAGGCCGCGCGGCGGCCGTGCCGACGCCACTCATACCAGCGGTTTCAGCCGAGTTCGGCGACCACCTGACGCACCAGATTCGCGGTCTCGCTGGGCGTGTGTCCGACCCGGACCCCGACGGCTTCGAAGGCCGCCTTCTTGGCTGCGGCCGTCCCGGCCGAACCGGTGACGATCGCACCGGCGTGCCCCATGGTCTTGCCCACCGGCGCGGTGAAGCCGGCCACATAGGCGACCACCGGCTTGGTGACGTGCTCGGCGATGTAGGCCGCCGCCCGCTCCTCGGCGTCTCCGCCGATCTCACCGATCAGCACGATCGCCCGGGTCTCCGGGTCAGCTTCGAACGCGGCCAGCACGTCGATGTGCGACGTCCCGTTGACCGGATCGCCACCGATGCCCACCGCGCTGGAGAAGCCCAGGTCACGCAGTTCGAACATCATCTGGTAGGTCAGGGTGCCGGACTTCGAGATCAACCCGATCGGGCCGTGACCGGCGATGTTGGGCGGGATGATGCCGACGTTCGACTTGCCGGGGCTGATCAACCCGGGGCAGTTGGGGCCGATCACCCGGGTGTGACCCGTGCGTCGAGCGTGCGCCACGAACTCGGCGGTATCAGCGACCGCCACCCCTTCGGTGATCACCACCACCAGGTCCAACCCGGCGTCGATGGCCTCCAAGGCGGCCGCCTTGGTGTGCGGGGCGGGCACGAAGATCACCGAGGTGTTCGCCCCGGTCGCCGCCACGGCCTCGGCCACGGTGTTGAACACCGGCACCGGGTCCTCTTCGAACCTGATCGACTGCCCGCCCTTTCCGGGGGTCACTCCGGCAACCACGCGGGTGCCGGCGTCGACCATTCGCTGGGTGTGCTTGTGACCTTCTGAGCCGGTCATTCCCTGCACGATCACCTTGGAGTTGAGATCCAGCCACACCGACATCTGTCGTCCTCCTAGTCCGCTGCCAGTTCGGCAGCCCGCCGGGCGGCGGCGTCCATCGTGTCGGCCAGCTCCACCAGTGGATGGGCTGCTTCGATCAGCAGGTGGCGTCCGATCTCGACGGCATTGCCGTCCAGCCGGACGACGATCGGCTTGCTCGCCTTGTCCCCCAGCATCGCCAGCGCGTCGCTGATGCCCTTGGCGACTTCGGAGCAGGCGGTGATGCCACCGAACACGTTCACCAGCACCACCCGCACCTGCGGGTCGGCCAGAATGATCTCCAGCCCGTCGGCCATCACGCTCGCCGACGCCCCGCCACCGATGTCGAGGAAGTTGGCCGGACGGGGCTGCCCGGGAAGTTCGGCTCCGGCGGCGGCCACCACGTCGAGGGTGCTCATCACCAGTCCGGCGCCGTTGCCGATGACGCCGACGGTGCCGTCGAGTTTGACGTAGTTGAGGCCTTTCGCCTTGGCCCGCACCTCGAGCGGGTCGGCATCTGAGCTCTCGGCGTACTGTTCCCACTCCGGGTGCCGGAACGCGGCGTTGTCGTCGAGGGTGATCTTGCCGTCAAGGGCGATGATCGCTCCGTCGCCGGTCTTCACCAGTGGGTTGACCTCGACCAGGGTGGCGTCGTTGTCGGCGTAGACCCGGCCGAGGGTGACCAGCACGTCGGCGATCGCGGGCCGATCGGCCTCGTCGAACCCGGCATCGGCCACGATCTGCGCGGCGGTGGCCGCGTCCAGGCCGACCAGCGGATCAACCGGCGTGCGAATCAGGGCCTCAGGCCTCTCCACGGCCAGCGTCTCGATGTCCATCCCGCCTTCGCGACTGCACATCGCCAGGTAGCCGCCGCTGGAGCGGTCCAGCAGCAGCGAGAAGTAGTACTCCTCGGCGATGTCGGCGCCGGCAGCCACCATCACCTGGTGGACCTGGTGGCCTCGAATGTCCAGACCGAGAATCTCCGCGGCACGCTCACCGGCCTCCTGGGGGCTGCGAGCCAACTTCACCCCACCCGCCTTGCCGCGTCCGCCGGTTTTGACCTGCGCCTTCACCACCACCACTGGGGTGGCGATCTCGGCAGCGGCGGCGGCGGCCTGCTCCGGGGTGCTGGCCACCCGCCCGGGCAGGACGGGCACGCCGCCGGCCTCGAACAGGTCGCGCGCCTGATACTCGAAAAGATCCACTCTGACTCCTCGTTGTCACCGGGGTAACCGGGCCACGTCCGAGACTATTCCGCCCCTGGCCGGAGGCGGGGATGCCCGACCTTGCAGGGCGTGTACTGAACTCGCGTCAGATCGAAGCTGAGAAAGTTCCTGAGAAATGCTAAGCTCTGTCTTGCCCATCAGGGCAGGCGATGTAAGTACTCAGGCCGGGGGTCAGGTGAACAACCAGGAAACGCGTGCTGACAAGGCACGACGCGCGCTTCCCTCCGAGCCTCGTCGATTCTCCGGCGAGGTGCTGCATTCGCTCCTCCGCCGCGGCGCCGCCGTCGTGGTTGTCTCAGGAATCGGACTGGCCGGTCTGGCAACCTTCACCGCTTCGGCTGGTTCCACCAACGCTTACGCCGTCTCGCCGCTGGGCATCTCGAGCATGGGCACCGACTTCGGCGCCGACAAGCCGGCGAGCGTCGCCGACCTGGCCGAGCAGCGGGTCGCTGCGCTGAATGCAGAAAGCTCTGAGATCGGCACTGCCGCCGGCGATCAGGCCAGCATCCAGCGCCTGCAGGCGATGGGCGCCAACGCCACCACCTTGGAAGCTGAGAATGAGCGGCTCCGCACGCTGAGCAAGTTCTTCTGGCCGACCGACGGCAACGTGGGCTCGCCCTTCGGGATGCGGCTGCACCCGATCCTGCACTACTACCGCATGCACGACGGTGACGACATCGGCGGCACCTGCGGCCAGCCGATCTGGGCTGCGCAGTCCGGCGTGGTGGTGAAGGCCGAGATGGGCTACAACGGCGGTTCGGGCAACAACGTCCGCATCGACAACGGCGACATCAACGGCGACAACGTCCAGACCGGCTACCTGCACATGAGCAAGTACGTGGTCAGCGTCGGCCAGCATGTCGACAAGGGCGAGGTCATCGGCTACGTCGGCAGCACCGGTCTTTCCACCGCCTGCCACCTGCACTTCTCGCTCTACGTCAACGGCACCGGCACCGATCCGATGAAGTTCATCGGCTGGAACCTCACCGCCAAGGATTCGACCAAGAAGGACGTCGGCGACAAGTCGAAGGCCGACTCGGCCGACGCCGAAGTCCCCGCGGGCACCCCGACCGCCGGCTGAGCAGCGCTCACCTCTACCGCTCGATTTTCGAGCCGTACTCAGCGTCGGCTACAGCTTCTCCATCGGCGCATGCTTCAGTGACAAGCGCTTGACGCCTGCCGAACCGAAATCCACATCGGCCATGGCCGCATCGCCGGCTCCATGGACGGCGATCACCGTGCCCATGCCGAACGAGGTGTGCAGCACCCGCTCCCCCACCTCGACCGAGGCGACGGTCTTGATCGCCGGACGGGCGCCGAAGCTCGGCGCGGTGCTGGTGGTCCGCACCGGAGCCGGACGACGCTCGCCGTAGCTGGTGCGCGGCACGAACGCCGGACGGGAGGCGTCCAGGTTGCGCCAGTCGACCAGATGCGCCGGGATCTCGTCGGTGAACCGACTGGCCGGGTTGTAGCGGGGCGTGCCCCACATCGTCCGGACGGTGGCGCGGCTGAGGTAGAGCCGCTTGCGTGCCCGGGTGATGCCGACATAGGCCAGCCGCCGCTCCTCGGCGAGTTCGGCCGGGTCGTACATGGCCCGCTCGTGAGGGAAGATGCCCTCCTCGAAGCCGGTCAGGAACACCGTGTCGAACTCCAGGCCCTTGGCGGTGTGCAAGGTCATCAACGTCACCACCCCCGCAGCCTCGGGATCGTGGTCGGGAATCGAATCCGAATCGGCCACCAAGGCGATCCGCTCCAGGAAAGCGGGCAACGAGTCGTCCGGCTCGGGAGCGGCGGCGGCCAGTTCGGCAGCCAGCTCGGCGTCCTCGGTGTCAGCGTCCGGCAGGTCGATGGCGTGGGCAGCGGCGACGAACTCCTGCGCCACGCTGACCAGTTCGACCACGTTCTCCAGCCGGGTCTCGTCCTGGGGATCGGTCGAGGCGGCCAACTCGTCGGTGTAGCCCGAGGCCTTCATCAGACTGGCGAGCACCTGATCGGCCGGGACACCCTCGGCGACCTGGCGACGATGATCGGCCAGCATGGTGGCGAAAGCCTGGATCTGGCTCAATGACCTGCTGGCCAGGCCGGGCACCTGATCGGCACGTTCCAAGGCCACCCCGAACGAGATCTTCTCGCTGGCCGCGTACGCCTCGATCAGCGCCTCGGCCCGGTCGCCGATGCCCCGCTTGGGCACGTTCAGCACCCGGCGCACCGACACGTCGTCGTCGATGTTGGCCACCGCGCGCAGGTAGGAGATCGCGTCGCGAATCTCCTTGCGCTCGTAGAACCGGACGCCGCCGACCACCCGGTAAGGCAGCCCCACCCGGATGAAGCGTTCCTCAAAAGCTCGCGACTGCGCGTTGGTGCGGTAGAACACCGCCACGTCGCCGTACTTGCCGCCGGCGTCGGACAGGTTGTCGATCTCGGTGGCCACGAACTGGGCCTCGGCGTGCTCGGTGTCGGCGACATAGCCCACCAGCAGGTCGCCGTCGCCGGCTTCGGACCACAGCCGCTTGGCCGGACGGTCGGGGTTGCGGGTGATCACCGCATTGGCCGCGTTCAAGATGTTCTGGGTGGAGCGATAGTTCTGCTCCAGCACGATCGTGCGGGCGCCGGGGAAATCGGTCTCGAAGTCGAGGATGTTGCGGATCGTCGCACCCCGGAAGGCGTAGATCGACTGGTCGGAGTCACCGACCACCATCAGCTCCGGCGGCTCGATCGAACCGACCGGGGCGTCGGCCAACTCACCACACAGCTCCCGGATCAGCGCGTACTGGGCGTGGTTGGTGTCCTGATACTCGTCGACCAGCACCTGGCGGAAGCGGCGGCGGTACTGCTCGCGGACGTCCGGGTAGGCCTGCAACAAGTGCACGGTGGTCATGATCAGGTCGTCGAAGTCGAGCGCATTGGCCGCGGTGAGCCGGCGCTGGTACTCCGCGTACGCCTCGGCGTAGACCTCTTCGTTCGGGGTGGACGCCGTGCTGGCGGCCGATTCATGATCGATCAGTTCGTTCTTGCAGTTCGACACCCAGTTCAGCGCGGCCCGCACCGGGTACCGCTTCGGGTCGCGGTCCTGGTCGCGCAGCACCAGCTGCATCAGCCGCTTGGCGTCGGTGTCGTCATAGATCGAGAAGCTGCGGGCCAGCCCGAAGCGTCCGATCTCGGCGCGCAGAATGCGCACACAGGCCGAGTGGAAGGTGGAGACCCACATCAATTTGGCCCGGTTGCCGACCAGGTCGACCACCCGGGAGCGCATTTCGGCGGCGGCCTTGTTGGTGAACGTGATCGCCAGAATCGAACCGGGGTGGACGCCCCGCACGCCGACCAGATGGGCGATCCGTCGAGTCAGCACCCGGGTCTTGCCCGAACCGGCGCCGGCCACCACCAGCACAGGGCTGCCGGCATGGATCACGGCCTCGCGCTGGGGCGGATTCAGCCCGGCCAACAAGTCGTCCTCGCTGATCCCCGCGGGGCGCCGGCTGGGCTCGGCATTGCGGGGCGCAGCAGGGGCGGCCAGGTCGGGGAATAGTGAGTCTGTCATCGCCGGGTAAGCCTATTCCCGGCCTGCGACAACTGCCCACTCCACCGCCCGGCCCCTCGACAGCGGGGGTAGCGTCGAAGGCATGGGATTTATTGCATGGATCGTCATGGGCCTGATCGCAGGCGCCATTGCCAAGATGATTACCAAGAACGGCGGCGGTTGGGTGTCCAGCCTGATCGTGGGTCTGATCGGCGGCGTAGTCGGCGGCTGGATCGGATCGGCGCTGTTCGACCGGGGCGTCACCGGCTTCTTCTCGTTGTGGTCCTGGGTGCTGGCCATCGTCGGCTCGGTCATCGTGTTGTGGATCTACAACCTGGTCACCAAGAAGCGCACCTAACCCCGAAACCCCTTCTGTCACCCCACAAACGCGAGGACCGGCGATGCCGGTCCTCGCTTCGTATTCAGACCAGCTTGCGGTCGGTGGCCCAGCGGGTGAGCTGGTGCCGGTTCGACAGCTGCAGCTTGCGCAGCACCGACGAGACGTGGGTCTCGACGGTCTTGATCGAGATGAACAGCTCGCGAGCGATCTCCTTGTAGGCGTAGCCGCGGGCGATCAGCCGCAGCACCTCGCGCTCGCGCTGGCTGAGCCGGTCGAGATCCTCATCGATGCTGGCCACGTCGATCGCGCCGGAGAAGGCGTCCAGCACGAAGCCGGCCAGCCGGGGTGAGAACACCGCATCGCCGGTGGCCACCCGTCCGATCGCCTCGATCAGTTCGTCGGCGGCGATCGACTTGGTCACATAGCCGCGCGCGCCGGCGCGGATGATGCCGATCACGTCCTCGGCAGCGTCGGAGACCGACAGCGCCAGGAACTTCACCCCGGGCTCGACCGCGGCCACCTGCTTGATCACTTCCAGGCCGCCACCGCCGGGCAGATGGACGTCCAGCAGCACCACGTCAGGAACAGCGGCCAGGATGGCGGCCACCGCGGTCGGGACGTCCTCGCCCTCACCAACCAGCTGGACGTGCCCGCCGATGTCATGTTTGACGCCGCTGCGGAACATGGCGTGGTCGTCGACCACCACCACCCGCCACGCGGCCGGGGTCTGCTCATCACTCATCGCGGCACCTCCAGTCTGACTTCCGTACCCTGCCCGGGTGCGGTCTTGATTATCGCGCGCCCACCGGCCCGCTTCACCCGTTCGGTGATCGAACCGCGCACCCCCATCCGGTCGTCGGTGATCTGGGCCAGGTCGAAGCCCACCCCCCGATCGCGGATGTACACGCTGACCAGGTCGGGATCGACCTCGGCATAGACGTCGATCCGCTCAGCTCCGGAGTGCTTGGCCGCGTTCACCATCGCCTCCCGCGCGGCGCGGACGATGGCGCTCAACTCGCCGGTCAGCTCAGCATCGCCCACGCTGACCAGTTCCACGTCGACGCCGTGGTCGCTCTCGACGTCGAGCATCTCCTCGGTGAGCGCCTCGACCAGGCTGCCCGAGGCCGGCTCCTCGCCGTACAGCCACTGCCGCAACTCGCGCTCCTGGCGGCGGGCCAGCGCCGAGACCTTCTTCGGGTCGGACGCCTGGCGCTGGATCAGCGCCAGGGTCTGCAGCACCGAGTCGTGCAGGTGGGCGGCCATATCGGCCCGGGCGTCGGCGAGCAGCGCGTCCTGCTGGGCTTGGGCCAACGCCCGACGCACCCGCAGCAGCCAGGGGAGCACCGCCAACACCAGGGCGATCGCGGCCGCACCGGCCACCAACAGCACCCGACCCACTTCGGTCAGTCCGGCTTGGCTGTACAGCAACACGATCACCGCGCCGGCCAGCAGCACCAGCCCGAACAGCACGATCACCACCGAACTGCCGCGCGCCAGCAGCGGGGCCACCAATCGTCGCAAGCCCTTGCCGGTGCGCACCTCCCGGGTGGAGACGCGATCGGCCTGCCACCACACCAGGCCCAAGCCAAGTGCAGCCAACGATCCGGCCAACAGGTACGCCGGACGTAGCCCCCAGCCGCTGGCCTGCACCAGCCACAGCAACCCGCCACCGACCAGGGCCAAGGCCATTGCCGCGCCGGCGTCCACCCCGGAGAGGCGGACGTCGCCGACGGTGCGCATTCCGGTGCGTCCGTGCGACTCCAGCCCGGGCGCGCGGCGGTCGTCACGTTGGCCGGGCATCAGCAACCACAGCACCAGATAGCCCAGCACCCCGATCAGTCCGATCGCGCCGACGATCACGAAACCGGCCCGCACCACCAGCACCGGCCAGCCGAGTTGATCGGCCAGCCCGGCGCACACCCCGCCGATCCAGGCCGCATTCAGTGGACGCACCGAACGTGACGGCACCACCCCCGTGGACGGGGCGCCACCTGCGGCGGCCGGGGCACCGGTGGCCTCGGGATCGCGGCTGCTCATCTGCTGCCTCTCGCTGACTGCTGCCCCACAGATTACCCACGAGGCACCCCGGTCTGGAGCGCTCGGATGGGGGCGGAGCCAGGCGGTGCTCAGGGTAGACCCCCATGTTCTCGACCCGCCCGCACCGGCTTGAATGGTGTTGTGCCTGAGAACCTCCCCGTGCTGAACCGGCCCCGTCAGGGGGCGGTGTTCGCTGGCGTCTGCGCCGGCGTTGCTCGGCGGCTCGGCATGTCGGTAGGCGCTGTTCGAGCGATCATCGTGATCACTACCATCATCTTCGCCGGCTTGGGGGCTGCGCTGTACCTGGCCGGCCTGTTGGTATTGCCGCGGGAGGGCGAAGAGTTCGGCCCGCTACCCAACGCTGTTCCGGCACTGCGCCGCTGGCCGATCGGTTGGTTGGCGGGGTTGGTCGTTCTGATCCTCGCAGTCACCGTCTGGGCCACGGGCATCGGCCCGGCCTTGGTGCCGGCCGCGGTGATCGGCCTGATCCTGTGGGCGGTGGTGTTCCGTCCGCGGCAGGCCGCGCACATCACCCAGGTCGAGCCGACGCCGTTCGAACGCGCCGCGGATGCCTGGCGGGTACGGCTGGGCGAACAGCAGGTGCCCGGGTTCGAGCAGGCCGCAACCACCCCCACCTGGCAGCAGCCCTACACCGACCCGTCCGACCGGCTGGTCAGCGACGGCCAGCCGCTACTGCCGGCGGTGCCGGTGCGTCCGCGCCCGCCGCGCAACTGGCGGCTGTGGGGCGTCGGGCTGACTCTGGCCGGCTCCTTCATCGCAGGGGTACTGCTGCTCAACATCTTCTTCGGGTTACCGGCCACGCCGCTGGCTTATATCGGTGCGGTGTTGGCCGCGCTCGGGATCACCGGCGTGATCGGTGGCCGCTACGGACGTCCGCCGCTGTTCGTCCCGGCGACCATCGTCGCCGTGGTGATGGCCGCCTCCCACCTCGTCCCCAGCCCGGGTTCGGTGGGTGACGTCACCCGTAGCATCACCAACGAGGCCGATTTGCCTGCTGCGATCACGCTGGGCGCAGGCAGCGTCAACCTGAACCTCAATGACCTTCAGCTGACGAGTTCACGCACTCTCACCATCGACGTGGGCGCGGGCGATGTGGTGGTCAACCTTCCCGACCACCTCCGCACCCAAGTGAAGTGGCAAGTCGGTGCCGGCGAGGCCACGGTGGCCGGGCGCGACACCGATGGCCTGAACCTGGCCGACAGCATCAACCTCACCCCCTCGGGGGCACCGGACCAGCCGGCGCTGACCCTCGACATTCGAGTAGGCACCGGTGACCTGGAGGTGACGCCATGAAAGCGGATCGACTGTCCTTCGCCCTCGGCGTGATCGCCCTGCTGGTCGGCGGACTGGCCCTGTGGGCCAACTACGGAACCATCGACTGGCGCCTGGTCGGGCTGGTCGCGCCGATCGGACTGGTCGTGATCGGCATCGGAATGCTCGCGCTCACCAAAGCGCACCATTGAATTTCCACGAAAGGAACACGGAAAAATGAAGGAACAACTCACTCGCTCCGGTAGCGACAAGATGATCGCCGGTGTCTGCGGCGGCGTCGCCCGCTCGTTCGGCATCGATGCCAGCATCGTCCGGATCATCTGGGTCGTGCTGTCGCTGTTCTTCGGCCTGCCGCTGGCGATCTACGCGGTGATGTGGCTGGTGCTGCCGGTCGACGGCAGCGGCCCGACCGGCTTCGACGACCTGAAGAACGCCTTCAGCAGCAAGCCGCCGCAGGCCTGATCACCACGGCCTGATCACTCACGGCCCGGCGGGTACTCCCCGCCGGGTCACTCCCACTCGATGGTGCCCGGTGGCTTGCTGGTGACGTCCAGCACCACCCGGTTCACCTCGGGAACCTCGTTGGTGATCCGGGTGCTGATCCGCTCCAGCAGTTCGTAGGGCAGCCGACTCCAGTCGGCGGTCATGGCGTCCTCGCTGGAGACCGGACGCAGCACGATCGGGTGACCGTAGGTCCGCCCGTCCCCCTGCACCCCCACCGAACGGACATCGGCCAGCAGCACCACGGGGAACTGCCAGATCGCCCCGTCCAGCCCGGCCGCGGTGGTCTCCTCCCGCACGATCGCGTCGGCGGCCCGCAAGATGTCCAGACGCTCGGCGTCCACCGCCCCTACGATCCGAATGCCCAAGCCCGGCCCGGGGAACGGGTGGCGTCCCACGATGTGCTCGGGTAG
>JAJTBJ010000031.1 GCA_021286985.1 Propionibacteriales bacterium
AGCGCGGGTACGAGGTGAAGGTCGCCAAGTTCCCGTTCAGCGCCAATGGCAAGGCGCACGGTTTGGGCGACGCCACTGGATTCGTGAAGGTCATCGCCGACGCCCGCTACAACGAACTGCTGGGCGCTCACCTGATCGGCCCAGACGTGTCGGAGTTGCTGCCTGAACTCACCCTGGCGCAGCTGTGGGATCTCACCGCCGACGAGGTGGCGCGCAACGTCCACGCGCATCCGAGCTTGTCAGAGGCCCTCAAGGAGGCTGTGGAAGGCATCGCCGGCCACATGATCAACCTCTGAGCGAGGCTGCGGCGGGGGAGCGGCACTTCGGAATTCGAAAGGTGATTATCCGAAATCCCGCGACTTTGTAACCCTTATGGGGGACACGAACCAATAAAGGGGATAGGTCGGCATTTTCATGCTGGCCTATTCGCCGTTTTCGCCCTACGATTCTGCCGTGATCTTCGGTTCTGAACGCGGCGCCACCAGCGCGGAGTATGCAGTCATGGTGGCCGCCGTCGCCGCCATCATCGTGGTGGCCGTGGCCGCGCTGGGCAACACCACGCTGCACCTGTTCGAGCCGGTCGGAACCTTCTTCCAGACTCATCACTGAGTCCACTCACGATCGCCCCCAGACGGACGGTAGCTCCGTCAGCCAGGGCGCGCCGACGTCCTGGCTGATCATTCGTCGGCAGCACCAGCGATCGCCGACGAAGTTCACCCAGAGGGATTCTGAGCGGTGTGTGATGAACCGCAGACCCGCAGCGATGACACCGTCGATCCCGACACCGAGCGGATCAGCAGGCAGAAGACATCATGAGGACTCCACGGACGACCCAACTGCATCACTTCGCCTCGCTCAGCACCCCTCCCACCGTTTGTCCGATAAGGTGCATTATGACATTACGCCACCGAGCGACACTTCCCCGACGACGACGGACAGGGTCTCGACCACCTGGCAACGTGAGATCACAATGAGGCCATGACCTCCTCCCACGGTGCGCTCGACGCGCTCACTGCCGCCGGCGTCTCGTACCGCCTGCACGAACACCCACCGGCACGGAACTTCGAGGAGCTCCACCTCACCGGCCTCGATATCAACACCTCCGCCAAGACTCTGGCCTTCACTCTTCTCGACGGCCGCGTCGTCCTGGCGGCGATTCCCGGGGCATCCCGACTGCGGTACCCCAAGCTCGCCGCAGCGCTGGGAGTCTCCCGCTCGGCCCTGAAGCCCGCTGACGCCACCGTGCTGGCCGGTCTCGGCATGCTGCCCGGCGGCGTGGCGCCCTTCACCACCGCCGAGGTCACCTTGGTCGTCGAGCGCAGCCTGCTGGAGTTGCCGGTGGTGTATTGCGGCGGAGGCAGACCCGAACTCAGCGTGGAGCTCTCCCCTACCGCCTGGCTCCAAGCGATGCCTGAGGCGATCATCGCCGATCTGTGCGAGGAAACCCTTGCCCAATGAAGGCAATTGCCTTAAGTTTGAGGAATGAAGCCTAGCGCCTTCACATTTGCGGTCGTCGCTGATCAGATCAGCAGCCGCACCGACGACGACCTGGTCCCGGCAGCGTTGGCCCAGCTGCAACCGATCCCGGCCGTGCTCGCCTTCGAGCGCACCGCCGGCGACGAGATCCAAGGACTCCTGGACTCCCCTGCTGCGCTGGTGAGCACCATCACCGCCCTCACTCGCCTGGCCGGTTGGCGGATCGGCGTGGGCGTGGGCACCGTCGATCTGCCGCTACCGTCCTCCACCCGAGCAGCCCGTGGCCCGGCCTATCTGGCGGCCAGGGACGCGATCACCGCTGCCCGCAGACAGCCCACCTCGTTTGCGATGCGGGTCGCCGAGACCGTCAGCAGCGGGCGTTACCCTGAACTCGTCGCCGCTGGCGAAGCCGCCGAAACCGCCGTGTGGTTGTGGCGCGGTGTGCTCACCCGACGCAGTTCGGAAGGATGGGAACTGATGGACCTGCTCGAACTCGGCCAGACGAACGCCGATGCCGCGCGCACCCTGGGCATCTCCCCGTCCGCGGTCAGTCAGCGACTGACCGCCGCTGCACGCGAAGAAGGACGTCGCGGCGCTGCGTTGTGTCAGCGCCTGTTCACCCAATGCCTGGAGATCGCCGAAGGAGACCGCTGATGGATCCGATCTGGGCCCTGGTATTGAAGGTGGCGGTGGTGGCTGCGCTCGGCGCCATCGCCGTGTTCGTCGGTAGCCCGGCGGTCAGCTGGCTGTTCCGCCGGGTGGATGCCTCGGCTGCCAAGATCGCCACCAAGACCACCGCCGTGCAGTCCGAGGAGGGGGCGCCCGCAGCTGCACCCCGGCTCCAGGCCGCGGCCGCGCTGCTGCGTGGCGGTCATTGGATCGGCTTGCTGGAACGTCTGGCGATCTTCGCCACCCTGCTGGCCGGCTTCGGTGAGGGCATCGCGGTCGTCCTGGCAGTCAAAAGCCTGGCCCGCTATCCGGAACTACGGGCCACCACGTCCGGTGCCGCCGAGCGGTTCATCATCGGCACCTTCGCCAGCACTTTGTTCGCCGCCGCGTGCGCCGGGCTTGCCTGGTGGCTGGTTGGCCTGTGGTGAGCAGCGAGCTGCTGCAGCGCTGGGACCAGACCCTGCCCGGACACCTCGACCTGGGGCGCCGGCTGATCGTGGCGTGGAGCTCCCCCGAACGCGTCTACCACGGCGCCACCCATCTGCTGGCCTGCCTGAACGCGTGGCAGCAACTCGGCGGCCACGCGCGCGCAGAGGCGCTGGCGTTGTGGTTTCACGATCTGATCCATCACAACCAGCCGGGGCTCGACGAGCGGGCCAGCGCCGCCGCCGCGGCCACCGAACTGGGCGATGTCGGCCTGGCGCACGCCGAGATCGACGAAGTCACTCGCCTGGTGCTGGCCACCATCGACCACCGTCCAGTGGCGGACGACCATGCCGCCGCCCGCGTCTGTGACGCCGACCTGGCGATCCTGGGCGCGTCGCCGCTCCAATACCAGGCATCGGTTGTCGCCTTGCGCGCCGAGTTCGCCACCATCGACGACGGCCAATGGCAAGAGAGGCGTCGGCGTCAGCTCCAGGCCTTGCGCGAGCGCGACCGACTATTCAGCACACCCATCGGCGCCCAACTGTGGGAAGCCTCCGCCCGCCGCAATCTGCAGACCGAGTGGCAGCAGCTGAGCGATCAGGCCTCGAACGGGGCGGGATCGCCCGCGCCGTAGCGGACGATCTCGGACTCATCACCGGATAAATCGACAATGGTGGTCGGCTCCAGTCCGCAGTCGCCGGAATCCAACACCGCGTCCAGCATCGCCCCGAGTTCGTCGTTGACCTGCCAGCCGTCGGTCATCGGGTCGTCCTGCCCGGGCAGGATCAACGTCGACGACATCAGCGGTTCCCCCAGCGCTTCCAACAGCGACAAGGCAGTGGTGTGCACCGGGATCCGGACCCCCACGGTCTTCTTCTTGGGGTGCAGCATCACTTTCGGAGCTTCGCGGGTGGCCTTCAGGATGAACGTGTAGCGCCCCGGGGTGGCCGCCTTGACCGCGCGGAACACGTCGTTGTCCATCTGAACGTATTGACCCAGTTGAGCGAACTCGCTGCACACCAAGGTGAAGTGATGACGATCATCCAGCCCCCGCAACGACCGGATCCGCTCCAGCCCCTCGCGATTTCCCAGCTGGCAACCCAGCGCATACCCCGAATCGGTCGGGTAGGCGACCAGTCCCCCGCCACGAATCAGGTCGACCACCTGGCTCAAGGCCCGCGGCTGCGGATTTTGCGGATGTACGTCGAAGTAGCGCGCCATGATTTCACCTTAGCGGCCCGTTAGGGTGTGGCCATGGCTCTGCTCTCGGTCCCTCTGGACGAACTCCGTCGCCGCACCAGCCTGAAGTGGCGGCTCTACCCCGACGACGTCCTGCCGATGTGGGTGGCCGAGATGGACACCGCGATGTTCCCCGCGGCACACGAGGCCGTCATGGAGGCCTGCCGCATCGGCGACACCGGGTATCCGTGGGGCACCTCCTACGCCGAAGCCTTCGCCGAGATGTCCGCTCAGCGCTGGAACCTCGAACTGTCACCACGCGGTCAGATCCGGCGCGCCGGCGACGTGATGAACTCGATTGCCGCGATCCTCGAGGCGACCACCAATCCTGGCGATGCCGTGGTGATCAACCCGCCGATCTACCCGCCGTTTCGACAGGTGGTGAGCGGTTATGGCCGCGAGATCGTCGAGGTCCCCCTCACCGCCGACCGCCGCCTCGACCTGGACGGCCTGGCCGAGGCCTTCGCCGGACCGGCCACACCCCGCGCCTTTCTGCTGTGCTCACCGCACAACCCGACCGGCACGATTCACACCGCCGCCGAACTCACTGCCGTCATGGAACTGGCGCAGGCTCACTCGGTGCAGGTGATCAGTGACGAGATCCACGGCCGCCTGATCGATCCCGGGGAGGATTTCGTGCCGCTGCTGTCGGTTCCGGGCGGCGAGCGGGCCGTCGTCGCCACCAGCGCAGGCAAGGCCTGGAACCTCGCCGGCTTCAAAGCGGGCCTGATCATCGCCGGAAGTGAGGCGCGCGAGATCCTGGACGCACTGCCACCGATGGCCCAGCAATCCACCGGGCATCTGGCCAACCTGGCTCACACCGCTGCTCTTCGCTACGGCCAGGAGTGGGTCGACGAGTTGATGGTCGAGGTGGCCGCCAACAAGCGGCTGTTCGCCGCCGAGTTGGCCGCCAAGCTCCCTCTGGTGCGCTACCAGCCGGCACCCGGCACCTATCTGGCCTGGGTCGACTGCTCCGGTTTGGACTTGCCCGACCCCGTCCGACACTTCCGGGAACTTGGTCGGGTGGCCTTCTCAGCCGGTTCGAACTTCGCCGGCAGTCACCGGCAGTGGGCCCGAGTCAATCTGGCGTGCGCGCCCGAGATCGTTACCGAGGCGGTCGACCGGATGGCCGCGAGTATCAACGATCTGGAGTGAGCGAAGCCTCGGCCGACCCGGTGCCGTGGAGTTGGGTGATTCCGATCAGGCTGAGCAGCGCGGTCGGCACGACCACCTTGGTGTGCACGATCACGTGATCACCAGACACCGCGACCGATCCGGTCACCCCGTCCTCGGCGGCGATCAGCCGCTGGGCTGCCGCGATCGCCGAAGCGGCGCTGGCAGTGTGACCCCCCAGGCGCGCGGACGCCGTGTCGTCGCTGGCTGCTCGGGCGGCCGCTGCCGCCACCCGTTCGGCACGAGCATTGGCTGCGGCTTGCGCTCCGCCGTCGACGACCAGGCCGATCACCACCAGCAAAGCGGGCAGCAGCACGGCCACCATTGCTGACATGGACGCGCCACGCTGTGATGCCATCTCGGGCTCCCGGGGGTGTGGGTGTGCGCCCATTCTGCCCGATGCGGCCTCGGTCCAAACTGGGCCGTCCACAGCCGGTCGCAGATCGTCGCCGGTAAACTCCCCTGTGACGTAGCTCACGCCCATGGATTGGATGTCGAAGAAGATGGTCCGTAAGGTCGCCCTGCTCACTGCCGGTGGTTTCGCCCCCTGTTTGTCGTCCGCGGTCGGTGGGCTCATTGAGCGCTATACCGAGATCGCGCCCGAGATCGAGATCATCGCCTACAAGAACGGCTACGAGGGCCTGCTGCGCGGCGACTACCTCGAAGTGACCCCCGCTGTACGGGCGAAGGCGGCGCTGCTGCACGAGTACGGCGGCTCCCCCATCGGCAACTCGCGGGTGAAGCTCACCAACGCCGCCGACCTGGTCAAGCGCGGCCTGGTAGCCGAGGGCGTGGACCCGCTTCAGGTGGCCGCCGATCGGTTGGTCGCCGACGGCGTTGACGTCCTGCACACCATCGGCGGCGATGACACCAACACCACTGCCGCCGATCTGGCCGCCTACCTTGCTCGCAACAATTACGCCCTGACGGTCGTCGGTCTGCCCAAGACCATCGACAACGACATCATTCCTATCCGGCAGTCGCTGGGCGCTGATACCGCCGCCGAGATGGGTGCCAACTTCGCCAAGAACGTGATGGCTGAGCACAACGCGGGAACCCGCATCCTGATCGTCCATGAAGTGATGGGCCGCAACTGCGGTTGGCTCACCGCCGCCACTGCCCGCAAGTACCACGAGTGGACCGAAAGCGTCGATTGGCTGCCCGAGATCGGTCTGAGCAAGGAGGACTGGGACATCGACGCTGTCTTCGTCCCCGAAGCAGTGATCGATATCGAGGCCGAATCCGAGCGTCTGCGCGCGGTGATGGACAAGAACAGCTGCGTGAACATCTTCCTCTCCGAAGGAGCTGGCGTGGCCGACATCGTGGCCGAGATGGAGCGCGCTGGCCAGGAGGTCGCTCGCGACGCCTTCGGACATATCCGGTTGGAGCGAATCAATCCGGGCGAGTGGTTCGCCAAGCAGTTCGCCACCATGCTCAACGCCAACAAGGTGCTGGTGCAGAAGTCGGGCTACTTCTCTCGGTCCGCCCCGGCGAACGCTTTTGACCGCGCCCTGATCAAGTCGATGACCGACCTGGCCGTCGACAGTGCGTTGCACGGCGAGCCCGGCGTGATCGGCCACGACGAGGAGAACGACGACACCCTCACAGTGATCGCCTTCGATCGGATCAAGGGCGGCAAGGCCTTCGACATCACCGAGGGTTGGTACCGCCAACTGCTGAAGGAGATCGGTCAGGGCGAGCCCGTCCCGGCCGCCCCCGCCGAGCACTGACCTGCGCGTCAGCGCCTCAGGTAGGCCTGTAGCCGGTCCAGCGCTTCGTTGAGCTCGTCGGTCTGACCGCAGAAGCTCAGCCGAATCATTCGCCTGCCCTCGTCCTCGTCGAAGTCGATCCCTGGCGCCAGAGCCACCCCGGTGGCCGCCAGGACGTCCTCACACCACAGCAGCGAGTCGTCGGTGAGGTGTGACACGTCGCAGTAGGCGTAGAAGGCGCCGTCCGGTGGGGCGAAGGAGTCGATGCCCAGCTCGGGCAGCCTGCGCAGCAGTACCTCACGGTTTCGGGCATACCGGGCGACGTGACCTTCCAACTCGGCCCGCGCCGGCTCAGTGAAGGCCGCCACGGCCGCCACCTGGGACACCGCCGGCGCACAGATCGCCAGATTCGCCTGCAACCGCTCCACGGCATCGACGAGGTCGTCGGGCACCAGGAGCCAGCCCAACCGCCACCCGGTCATCGAGTGGTACTTGCTCACCGAGCCCACCACCAGGCTGTTGCGACCGAACTGCCAGGCGCTGACGCACTCTCGCCCGAAGCTGATTCCGTGGTAGATCTCATCGCTGATCAGTCGGCTGCCGGCCTCGTCACACCAAGCGCTGATCGCAGCAAGTTCGGCGGGATCGATGATCGTCCCGGTGGGGTTGGACGGGGAGGCGACCACCACTGCCTGCGGCACGTCGGGCAGGTGATGAAGCATCTCGGCCGACGGCTGGAACCGGCTGGCCGCACCGGTGGGCAGACTCACCACCTCCGCGCCCAACGCCCGCAGGGTATTGCGGTAGGCGGGATAGCCCGGGCTGGCCATCGCCACCCGGTCACCGACGTCCAGGCTGGCCAGCGCGGCCAGGACGAACCCGGCCGACGAACCGGTGGTGATCATCACCTGACCCGGATCGACGCTCACCTGGTAGCGCCGCTGGTACTCCGCAGCGATTGCCTCGCGTAGTGCCGGAATGCCATTGGTGACGGTGTACCCCAGCACCTCGTCGGTGACGGCCCGCGCGGCCTGCTCTCGCACAGCAGCCGGGGCCGGAGTCGCGGGCTGGCCAACGAACAGGCCGATCACGTCACCATGGGTGCGCTGCCGCGCGGCCGCGGCCTTAGCCACCTCCATCACGTAAAACGGCGCCACCGCCGAACGCCGCGATGGCCTCACCGCTCGCGCCGATGACCGAGGAGGCGGCTCAGCAGCGAGACCAGCACCGCACCGACACCCAAACCGGTGGCGGTACCGACGGTGTATCCGGCTACGAGGCCGACGCCCATCGAGCGCCGGGCAACTTCGGCCGATACCTGCTGTTCCCCCGGTCGCGGTGCCCGAACCTCGGCAGGTTCGAGTTCAGGCTCCGGTGCGGGTTCGGCCACAGCCGGCGCCTCAGCGGTGGCCAGCCAGGCGGCCACGTACAGAATCAGCGTGGCCAGGAGATTGAAGAACATCATCAAGATGATCACCGAACCGAACAGCGATGCCGCCAGATTCCGGGAGAACACCCCGATCAGGTAGCCGGCCAGGGTCTGCAGCAACACCAGACCCACCGCCCCGACCGCCGCACCCAGCCAGTGCAGGCTGCGCCGTACCGGGCTCGGGGCGAACCAGCGGTACATCCACCAGAACAGCAGCACACCGATCGCCAACGATGCCACCAGCCCTGCCAGTCGCACCAGGATCGTCCAGCCGAGTCCGGCCACGCCGAGCCAGTCCCCCACTTCCCGGGTCAAGGCTGTGGCGGACACCGTTGCTGCAGCGCTCAGCGTGACCGCAACGAACACCACCAACAGCCCCCCGAAGTTCACCAGCAGATCCAGCGGCATCGGGCGCTGTTTGGGTGGACGGTCGTAGTCCTCACGCATCAGGGCCTGAACGGCGCGCTTGAGGTTGCCCATCCAGGTCGCACCGCTCCACAACGCGATCGCCAGGCCGGTGATGCCCAGGGCGGCCCAGTTGTTCAAGGCGCCGGTCACCACTGAGACCAGCTTCTCCCCCAGGTCGCCGTAGCTCACGAGTTCACTGGTGACTCGTTCCTGGACGCCTGCCAAGGCGTCGGGCCACAGCACCGTGAGGCTGAGGCCGAGGATGCTGAAGGCCAGCATCAGGATGGGCACGATGGACAGCACCGAGAAGTAGGCCACCGCGGCAGCGAACTGGCCGCCACCTCGCACATTGAAACGATCAAAGGCGCGGAGGAGATGGGCCACGACCGGCCGTTGGGAGAACCGCTGCCACCACTGCGCCATCGGCTACCCCGGCTGTCCGTCGTCGTAGTCACTCACCGGTCCGCAGGTACAGACCAGATTGCGGTCGCCGTAGGCGCCGTCGATCCGGCTCACCGCAGGCCAGTACTTGTCCCGTCCACCGGAAGCGACCGGCCCCGGACGAAGCCCTGCCGGGAAGGCGGCCAATGCCCGCGAGTACGGGTGCGACCAGTCCTCAGCGACGATCCGCAGCTGCGGGTGTGGTGCATTGTGCAGAGGATTGTCCTCAGCCGGCCACACCCCGGCCTGCACCTGGTCGATCTCGCCACGAATGGCGATCATCGCATCGCAGAAGCGGTCCAGTTCGGCCTTGGATTCGGACTCGGTCGGCTCGATCATCAACGTGCCTGCCACCGGGAAACTCATGGTCGGTGCGTGGAACCCGTAGTCAATCAGTCGTTTGGCGACATCGTCCACGCTGACCCCGCTGCGTCGGGTCAGCTCTCGTAGGTCGATGATGCACTCGTGCGCGACCAACCCGGACGCGCCGGCGTACAACACCGGATAGTGCTCCTGCAGGCGGCGCGCGACGTAGTTGGCCGCCAGGATCGCCCCGGCAGCCGAGGCCCGCAGGCCGTCGGCTCCCATCAAGGCGATGTAGGCCCAACTGATCGGAAGCACCCCGGCCGAACCGAACGGAGCCGCGCTCACCGGCCCGTAGGATTCCTTCGGGCCGGCGGCCACCAGCGGGTGATTGGGCAGATAGGGCGCCAGATGCGACCGGACGGCCACCGGGCCGACACCCGGGCCACCGCCACCGTGAGGAATGGCGAAGGTCTTGTGCAGATTCAGGTGACTCACGTCCGCCCCGAACCGACCCGGGCGCGCCAGGCCGAGCAACGCATTGAAGTTCGCCCCATCGACGTACACCTGGCCGCCGGCGGCATGGACCGCCTCGCAGATTTCACTGATGGTGTCCTCGAACACCCCGTGAGTGGAGGGATAGGTGACCATCACCGCGGCCAACTGCTCGGCATGCTGGCTGATCTTCGCGTGCAGGTCACCCAGGTCCACCGAGCCGTCCGGCGCGGTGGCCACGACAACGACCCGCATCCCCGCCATCACCGCCGACGCCGCGTTGGTGCCGTGCGCTGAGGCCGGGATCACACACACCTGACGCTCAGGGTTGCCATTGGCCAGATGCCAGGAACGGATCGCCATCAAGCCAGCGAACTCGCCCTGACTACCCGCATTGGGCTGCAGGCTGACCGAATCGTAACCGGTGATCTCGGCCAGCCAATCGCACAACTCGGAGATCAAGGTGGCATAACCTGGGGCGTCAGCTGCGGGCACGAAGGGATGCATACCCGCAAACCCCGGGTAGCTAATCGGTTCCATCGCCGCGGCCGGATTCAACTTCATCGTGCACGACCCCAACGGGATCATGCCCTTGTCGAGCGCGAAGTCCCGGTCAGCCAGCGTGCGCAGGTAGCGCATGAACTCGGTCTCGCTGCGATAGGCGTGGAACACCCGATGGGTGAGGAAGTCGCCGACGCGCTGGTGGTCGCCCAGCCCGCCGGTGACCGATTCGGACGGCGCGTTCACACCGAACGCGGCGCAGACAGCGGCGAGTTCGGAGTCCTCGATGCCCTCGCCGACCGACACCCCGACGTGGTCGGCATCGATCAGGCGCAGGTAGCAGCCGACCTCCCGGGCCGCAGCGACGATCTGGCCTGCTCGACCGGGGACGTGCGCAGACAGGGTGTCGAAGAAGGTGTCCGAGGCCAACTCCACTCCCCCATCGACCAACGCGGCCGCGAGCCGACGGGTCTGCTGGTGGACGTCGGTGGCGATCTCGATCAGGCCCTGCGGGCCGTGGTGCACCGCGTACAGCGCTGCCGCGACCGCCAGCAGCACCTGAGCGGTGCAGATATTGGACGTGGCCTTCTCGCGGCGGATGTGCTGCTCGCGGGTCTGCAGCGCCAGTCGGTAGGCCGGCACCCCGTCGGCATCTTTACTCAGCCCGACCACGCGTCCGGGCAGTTGCCGCTCCAAACCCGTGCGGGTGGCGATGAAGCCGGCGTGCGGGCCGCCGTAGAACAGCGGCACCCCAAAACGCTGAGACGACCCCACCGCAATGTCGGCACCCCACTCGGCTGCCGAACCGATCAGGGTCAGTGCCAGCAGATCGACCGCCACCACCATCAATCCGCCCCGGGCGTGGATCGCCTCGGCCACCTCGCGCAATTCGGCTGCGGACCGCAGATGTCCGTCTGCCGACGGCACCTGCACGACCACTGCGAACGGCGCCTGATCGGCGATCGCCTCGACCAGTGGGCCGTCGGCAACGGCAACCGAGATGCCGAGGGCCGACGTGCGCGTCTGCAGCACTGCCAGGCTTTGCGGGAGCAAGCCCGACTCGACCAGAACGGTGTCGCCCAGCTTGGTGGCCCGGTGAGCCATGGTCACCGCCTCGGCTACCGCGGTGGCCTCGTCGAGCAGACTCGCCCCTGCGACTGGCAGCCCGGTCAGATCGGCGATCATCGTCTGGAAGGTGGCCAGCACCTCCAACCGGCCCTGACTGATCTCCGGCTGATAGGGGGTGTACGCGGTGTACCAGGCGGGATTCTCCAGGACCAGCCGGCGAATCGCCGGCGGGGTCAGCGTGTGGTGATAACCCAGGCCGATCATCGCCGTCCCCAACCGGTTGGACGCGGCCAGTTCAGTCAGGCGCCGCTGCACCTGGGCCTCGCTGCGCGCGGCGGGCAGGTCGAGCGGGTCGGTGAGCCGGATCGCGGCCGGCACAGTGTCGGTGAGAAGTTGCTCAAGGTCGTCGTAGCCCAGCAGCGCCAGCATCTCCTGCTGGGCGGCGGTGTCGACGCCGAGGTGGCGTTGAGTAAAATCAGTCATGGCAGGGACAAACCTATCCCCACCAGGCCCGTTGGCGGGCGAGGTGCAGGCCCAGATCAGCCGGCGGCGCGGGCCCGCCGACGGCGGGACAGCTCGTCATCGCTGTGGTGACCGGCGTGATCCTCCGCGCGCTCGGACGGCAACTCCTGCAAGGTGCCCTCGATGTCACGCCACACCCCGCCGAGGGCGATACCGAACATGCCTTGGCCGCCGCGCAACAGGTCGACGACCTGGTCGTCGGACGTGCACTCGTAGACCGAGATTCCGTCGCTCATCAGCGTGACCTGGGTGAGATCCTCCACCCCACGGGCGCGCAGGTGCTCGACCGCGGTACGGATCTGCTGCAGCGAGATGCCGGCATCGATGAGGCGCTTGATCACCTTCAGCAGCAGCAGGTCGCGGAAGCTGTAGAGCCGTTGCGTCCCAGAACCGCCGGCGGTGCGCACCTCAGGCACGACCAATCCGGTACGGGCCCAGTAGTCGAGCTGACGGTAGGTGATGTCGGCGGCGCGGCAGGCCACCGGGCCGCGGAAGCCCTGATCGTCGGGCAGCGGTGAGAAGTCACCATCGAACAACAAGTCCTGCGCAGCCCGGGTGCTACCGGGAACCTGCTCGGGTGCGTTCATCGCTCGACCTCTTCTTTCGCCTGAATCACGTCGTTGCGATTACGACGGTAATCCGCCGAGTTGAGGCCGGTCAACGACACGCCGCCCGCCACGCCGGGGTGGGCCGGAGTCTGAACCAGAGCCTCAGGGTTCACTCCGGGTCTTCGAAGTCATCCGGGGTCACGGTGTCGAGGAACTCCATGAATCGCTCAACCTCATCTTCGGCTGGCTCATCTGCGCTTGTCGCAGCAGGTTCGGCAGCCACAGCGTAGGTGTCCATGACGGCCGGAACGCAGAGGATCGGGCAGCCCACCCGCAACGCAAGTGCGATGGCGTCGCTGGGCCGGGCTGCCAACTGTCGATCACTGAAGACCAGTTCGGCGAAGAACTGCCCCTCCTCGCAGCCGACGATGTGCACTGCGATCAGACCCGCCTCGGCCAGCTCGGTGACGATCACGCCCGCCAGATCGTGGATCGAGGGACGGCGCTGGTCGGGGTCCTCCGTGGCGCCCAGGATGGCGGCGGCGCCGCCGTGGGTCATCCAGATCGGCAGCAGTCGGTCGCCGTTGACCTCGGCCATCACGACCACCGGCGGAGTTTCACTGCCGGCGACGCGGATCTCGGAGACGGTGAGCTCAATCACGATCGACCTACTGGCTGAGTTGAGATCGCATGATCGCGGCGTGGGCGTGGAGCACCAACTGCATCACCTCGGCCGGCAGCGCCCGGGCTGCCGGGTTGCGGCGCAGATGCGGGGCGATGGCCTGTTCGATCAGACCCACCTCCCGTTCGGCGGCTTGTTTCACCACCCGCAGATGCCGAGCATCCATGCCGTAGGCCGAGAGCTTCCGCGCCACTACGGCCACGGTGAGGGCATCACGGCCGTAGTAGATGGTGCCGCGCCGCGGCACCACCAGCTGGTGTTTCTCCAACTCGGCCAGCGCGGCCTCGCTCAGCCCACTGACTTCGAGCAACTCCCGACGGGTTACCCGAATCGCTCGCCGCGGCGGACGCGGCTGCGGGGTCAAACCTTCTGCGGCGCTGGCGATCGACTCCTCTTCGGGAGTCTCGCTGGCAGTTCCGCCCAGCGCCGGCGGACGCTGCCCGCGGTCCATCATGTCGAGGTGTTCGCGGATCACCTTCAGCGGCAGGTAGTGATTCTTCTGCACGTCGAGGATGTAGCGCAGACGCTCGATATCGGACTCGGCGTAGCGCCGATACCCCGATGGTGCCCGCTCCGGCGAGATCAGCCCCTCGGCCTCCAAGAAGCGAATCTTGGAGATGGAGATGTCATCGAACTCGGGTTTCAGCACGGCCAGCACCTGGCCGATGCTGCGTAACCCCAATGCCATAGCCGCGACCGTTTCAGTCCTGGTTGACGAAGAAGACCATGCGGAACTTGCCGATCTGCACTTCGTCGCCACGACGCAGCGCGGTCGGCGCGTCGATCAGTTCACCGTTCACATAGGTGCCATTGAGGCTGTTCTCGTCGGAGACCAGGAACTGATCGCCTTCGCGAGTGAACCGGGCGTGATGCCGGGAGACGGTCACATCGTCGAGGAAGATGTCGGTGCGCGGATGCCGTCCGGCGGTGGCCAGGTCGGCGTCGATGAGGAAGCGGCCATCGGAATGCCCGCCCTTCAGGATGATCAGCAGCGCCGATCCCTTCGGCAGTGCGTCGACCGCGGCGACGTCCTCATCGCCGAGGTCTTCCAGCTGGAACTCCTCGATCACTGCGGGAATCACCCGAGTGGTGTCTCCCGACATCTTGGCCAAACTGGTGCCGCAATGGGGGCAGAAGTTGGCAGCCTCGATCAACTCGTGGCCGCATGCGGGGCAACTACTCATTCAGGTCACCTTTCGCGCCCGGCCGTCGACCGGCCGCTGGGCTCTACTACAGGTTGACCTTCACCCTATCCCGAGACGAGTTCGCTGTATGCGAGCGCGCTGAGAAGTCCGTCAAGCTGGCTGGCGTCACTCAACTCGAGTTCGAACAGCCAACCCTCACCGTAAGGATCGGAGTTGATGGTCTCGGGAGAGTCGTTGAGCAACTCGTTGACGGCGGTGATCACGCCGGCCGCCGGGGTGTAGACACCAGAGACGCTCTTGGTCGATTCGACTTCAGCGCAGGAGTCATCGGCGGCCACCTCCTCACCGACCTGCGGCAATGAGACGAACACCACATCCCCCAGTTCGGAGGCGGCGAAGCTGGTGATCCCGACCCGAACGGTGCCGGCGTCGCCGCGGCGCACCCACTCGTGCTTCGGTGTGTAGAGCAGATCATCAGGGAACAACACGAATCTCCTCGTTCGGCGGCCTGCCCGCCGGAGACACCCGGCGTTGGCCTCACCTTAGCGGTTGTCGGCCTCGGCGTCGGCTTCCACCAACGGCTTGCGCTTGTCCAGCGGGAATCGGCGGACCACCTCGGCGCCCTGACCCAGGTAGAGCAACCCCGACCACCAGTACAGCGCCGCGCCCCAGATCACGCAGGCCCAGCCCACCACCCGCGCAATCGTCGGCCAGGTGCCTTCCCCATTGCCCAGCAGCACCAGCGGGAAGGCGTACAGCAGGGCGAAGGTCGCCGCCTTGCCCAGGAAGTGCACCGGCAGACTGGCGAAGCCTCTGCGTCGCAACGCGGGCCAGATGGTGGTGGCCATCACCACGTCCCGCGCAGCCAGCAGCACCACCAGCCACCACGGCACGATCCCGCGGACCGCCAGCCCGATCAGGGTGGCCAGAATGTAGAGCCGATCGGCCATCGGGTCCAGCACTTGGCCCAGCCGCGAGCGCTGATGCCAACTCCGTGCCAGGTAGCCGTCCAACCAGTCGGTGGCGCCGCCGATGACCAGCACGACGACCACCCAGAAGTCGGCTTCCCGCACCACCAGCAGCCACAGCATGATCGGCACTCCGGCCAGCCGGATGAAGCTGAGGATGTTGGGAACGGTGAACACCCTGGTGGTGTCGTAGGGTTCGCCGGCCATGGGCGTCAGCCTAGCGACGGGTCGCCGGACGGCGGCCAGGCATCGATGAGGAGCTGACGGGTCTGCCCCAGCAGTTGGGGCACCGCCCGGGCCTGCCCGATGATCGGCAGGAAGTTGGCATCCCCCAGCCACCGCGGAACGACATGCTGATGCAGGTGCGCGGCGATGCCGGCACCGGCCACCTCGCCGGCGTTCATGCCCAGGTTGAAGCCTGCCGGCGCCGACACCTGGCGCAGCACGGTCATCGCCGTCGCGGTGAGTTCGCCGATCTCGGCCCGCTCCTGCGGCGTCGCCTCGGTCCAATCCGAGATGTGCCGATAGGGACAGATCAGCAGATGGCCCGGCGAGTACGGGTACAGGTTCAGCACCACGTACGCGCTCACGCCCCGATGAACCACCAGGTTGTCGGAATCGGACGCGCCCGGAGCCCGGCAGAACGGGCAGCTCGCCGCACCGGGGTCGGTCGGCTTGTTCTCACCGCCGATGTAGACCATCCGGTGCGGCGTCCACAACCGCGCGAACGCGTCCGGCACCCCGGGCAGCAGGGTGTCGTCGGCGTCGGAGGCAGTCATCGGCGCGGCGGCCTGGTGGCGTCGACGATCTCGGCGATCGCATCAGCGATGCTCACGCCGTTGTTCTGAGTGCCGTCGCGGTAGCGGAAGCTCACCGCTCCTGCCGCCGCGTCGGTCTCACCGGCGATCAGCATGAACGGCACCTTCTGAGTCTGCGCGTTGCGGATCTTCTTGCCGAACCGATCGTCGCTGTAGTCGACCTCGACCCGCACACCCTGGCTGCGCAGCTGCGCGGCGATGTCGGCGAGGTAGCCCTCGTACTCCTCGGCCACCGGAATGCACATCACCTGCACCGGGGCCAGCCAGGCAGGGAACGCACCGGCGTAGTGCTCGGTGAGCACCCCGATGAAACGCTCGATCGAACCGAACTTGGCCGAATGGATCATGACCGGCTCGGCCGGATGCCCATCGGGTCCGGTGTAGGTGAGCCCGAAGCGGGACGGCTGGTTGAAGTCGTACTGGATGGTCGACATCTGCCAGGTGCGGCCGATCGCATCCTTGGCCTGCACCGAGATCTTCGGGCCGTAGTAGGCCGCACCTCCCGGGTCGGGCACCAAGGTGATCCCCGAGTCGACGGCGACCTGCTCCAGCACGGCGGTGGCCTTCTCCCACTGCTCGTCGGAGCCGATGAACTTCGTCGACTTCGCCCCTTCGGTGTCACGGGTGGACAACTCCAGGTAGTACTCGTCCAGGCCGAAGTCCTCCAAGAGTTCGGTGATGAACTTCAGCAGGTGCTTGACCTCGTCGGCAGCCTGGGAGGCCATCACGTAGGAGTGGGAGTCGTCCTGGGTGATCATCCGCACCCGGGTCAGGCCCTGCAGCACGCCGGACTTCTCGTTGCGGTACACGGTGCCGAACTCGAAGAAGCGCAGCGGCAACTCCCGATACGAGCGTCCGCGGGAGGCGAAGATCAGGTTGTGCATCGGGCAGTTCATCGCCTTCAGCCGGTAGGCCTGGCCGTCGTCGTCCATGGGCGGGAACATGCCGTCGGCGTAGTACGGCAGGTGGCCTGAGGTGTGGAACAGGCCTTCCTTGGAGATGTGCGGCGTGCCGACGTACTGGAAACCGGCACGCAGGTGCGCTTCGCGGACGTAGTCCTCCATCACTCGCTTGATCACGCCGCCCTTGGGGTGGAAGACCGGAAGACCGGCGCCCAGTTCCTCGGGGAAGCTGAACAAGTCGAGCTCGGCGCCCAGCTTGCGATGGTCACGACGGGCAGCCTCGGCCAACCGATGCTGATAGGCCACCAGGTCGTCCTTGGTCGGCCAGGCGGTGCCGTAGAGGCGCTGCAGTTGGGCGTTGGCCTGGTCTCCGCGCCAGTACGCGGCCGACGACCGGGTGATGGCGTAGGCCTTCAGGTAGCTGGTGTCGGGCACGTGCGGGCCGCGGCACAGGTCCTTCCAGGCAACGGCGCCGTCGCGGGCGACGTTGTCGTAGATGGTCAGTTCGCCAGAGCCGACCTCGACCGAGGCGCCCTCGGCGGCATCGGAGTGGCCCTTCAGGCCGATGAGTTCGAGCTTGTAGGGCTCGCTGGCCAGTTCGGCGCGCGCCTCTTCGTCGCTGACCACTCGGCGGACGAACTTCTGCCCGGACTTGATGATCCGGGTCATCGCCTTCTCGATGGACTTGTAGTCCTCGGGGGTGAATGGCGTGGGCACGTCGAAGTCGTAGTAGAAGCCGTCGGTGATCGGCGGACCGATGCCCAGCTTGGCTTCGACGAACAGCGACTGCACCGCCTGGGCGGCGACGTGCGCGCAGGAGTGTCGGATGATGTTGAGGCCGTCGGCGGAGTCGATCAGCACCGGCTCTACGGTGTCACCGTCGGCAACCGGGGCGGCCAGATCGACCAGCGCGCCGTTGACCCGAGCCGCCACCACGGTCTTGTCGGTCGCCAGCAACTCCCGGGCAGTGGTGCCGGTGGGCACGCTCACGGTACGGGTGGTGGACTGCTCAACGACGTTGATCGACATGGACACGGGTGGTGTTCCTTCCTCTGCGGTGTCCTAGTCTGCCGCAGATTCCCCACCGCCGGGCCGCACGCGCCCGCCGAGCCTGTCGGTCTAGGCCTCTTCGCTCACCAGTCCATGGGCGAGCGCCACCTTGACCGCCACCAAACGGTCGTGGACTCCGAGCTTGAAGTAGATGTTCCCCAAATGCTTGTGCACGGTTCGCGGCGACAGCGCCAGCCGGGAGGCGATCGAGGTCGCCAGCAGGCCCTGGGACAGCAACTGCAGTACTTCCAGCTCGCGTTCGCTCAGCCCCAGATCCTTGGCGGCTTCGACCCGCGCGTTGGCTCGGCGTTGCCGCTCGCTGGTGGCGACCACCGGCGCCAGCATCATCGTCATCGCCGGAAGGCAGGCGTTGAGCAACTCGACATCGTCGGCGGAGAATCCCTTCCGCTTCGCCAGGGCGAGCAGTCGTAGCGCTCCCGATGGCCCGGTTCCGGGCAGCTCCGAGGGAGCCAGCAGCGCCACTTCACCGATCCGGGGAACCCGCAGCCGGGTGAGACTGCCCGCGCCGGCGTTGTCCAGAGCCGCCAGCGCGGCCGCCGTCAACGAATCCACCACCGGCCCGTTGGGGTGGGACCACATCACTTCGGCACCCTCGCCTTCGCGCACCGCGATCCACGCGGCGGCATCGGAGGTGGTGGCGGTGGCCAGGTGGGTACAGATCACCGACCCGGCCGGACGGTCTGCGCGTAGCGACTCCGCCACCGCACCCACCAGATCGACCACGGTGATGGCCTGCAAGCCAATGTCCACGATCCTCCTCGGGGGCGCTCCTGCTTAAGGTTGACAGCAGAACAACCTGACCGGGGCGGTCTATTTCCTCGGTGGTGGCAAAGCTACGCAGGTGCCGCCCCGGGGCGGCCGGAGCCCGCGAAGCCCCCCGCTGTCGGCCTCGCGACACGCCGTTTTGCGACCGGTCGTCCGGCTGGGTTAAGGTTGCACTCGCACTTCGCACGGCAGCGTGAAAAGTGATGCGGACGTGGCTCAGTTGGTAGAGCATCACCTTGCCAAGGTGAGGGTC
>JAJTBJ010000032.1 GCA_021286985.1 Propionibacteriales bacterium
TGATCTCCTACTGGACGGCCTACCTGAAGGCCAACTACCCGGCCGAGTTCATGGCCGCACTGCTGGAGTCGGTGAAGTCCGACAAGGACAAGACCGCGCTCTACCTTGGCGAATGCCGACGGATGGGCATTCAGGTGTTGCCACCGGATGTGAACGAGTCCGAGGGCATGTTCACCCCAGTCGGCAAAGCGGTGCGTTACGGGCTGGCGGCGGTGCGCAACGTCGGCGACAACGTCGTGGCCGGCATCGTTGACGCCCGCACCGAACACGGCAAGGCCGTCGATTTCAACGCCTTCCTCGACCAGATCCCGCTGGTTGCCTGCAACAAGCGGGTCATCGAGTCGCTGATCAAGGCTGGTGCCTTCGACTCGATGGGGCACACCCGTCGCGCGCTGATGGAGTGCTTCGAACGTCGGGTCGACGAGGTGATCGACCTCAAGCGCAACCAGGCAAATGGCCAGGACGACTTGTTCGGCGACTTCGGAGGCGGCGCGGAGAGCGTCTCGGTCACCCCGGTGCCGGACGTGCCGGAGTGGGACAAACGCGTCCGATTGGCTTTCGAGCGCGAGATGTTGGGACTGTACGTCAGCGATCACCCGCTACAGGGCTTGGAGCATGTGCTCGGCGCGCAGCGTGATGTCAGCATCGGCGAATTGCGCTCCGACGACGGTCCCCGAGACGCGATGGTGACGATCGCGGGGATGATCACTCAGGTGGTGCGCAAGCAGACCAAGAACGGTGACTTGTGGGCGATCGTGACCGTGGAGGACCTGGAGTCCTCGATCGAGGTGCTGCTTTTCCCGAAGGTGTACGCCTCGGTGGCGTTGTCGTTGGCCAGCGACACGATCGTGCGGATCAAGGGCAGAGTGCGCACCAAGGACGACGCGGTGGAAATGACCGGTCAGGAAGTGGCCTTCCCCGACGTCAGCGAAGGCCCGTCCGGACCGCTGCTGATTCAGCTTCCGGCCGTACGCTGCACCCCGGCGGTGGTGGAGCAATTGCGCCAGGTGCTGAAGGCCCATCCCGGGGCGACCGAGGTGCGAGTGAAGCTGGTGTCGGCTACCAATGGCAGCAAGATCTGGAAGCTCGACGAAGGTTTGCGCGTATCGCCGTCGCGGCCGTTGATGGCCGATCTGAAGGCCCTGCTGGGGCCGTCGTGCGTGAACGTCTGAGCACTGGACAATGACTGCGACCGACGTCCGTTCGACCAGGTCACTCAGCTATTGTGGCGGTTGTGAGCACCACCATCGCTGAGGAGTTCGAGGGCCAGGTCGAGCCGGCCCCGTCATCGTCGGTGGTGGCGTGGATCGCCTTGCTGTTGGGCTTGGCCTTGGTGGTGGGTGGCCTGGCCGCGGTTTTCTGGTCTGGCGTGGTCGATCTGCCCGCCTACACGATCCAGCCTGATGAGTCGGCGGTGATCGGTGAGCGTGGCCTGACCCAGGTGGTCGCCGCCGACGTCTGGTACGTGATCACGGGTGCCCTAGTCGGTGCCGGCCTTGGCATCGTGACCTGGAAGTGGTTCCGTCCGCTGGGCTGGCCGAGCGCCTTGCTGGCCGTCGGCGCCGGGCTCGTGGCCGGTCTGGTGTGCTGGAAGCTCGGCGAAGTGATGGGTCCTGGCCCGTTCGCTGAGCGGCTGGCCAAGGCCGGACGCGGCGACACGGTCTCGATGTCCCTGGAGCTGCGTGCCTGGTCGGCGGTGGCGATCTGGGGCTTCGCCGCGGTCACCCCGGTGCTGCTGGCTTCATCCTTGGGACCGGATGAGGAAGATCCGGGTCCGCGCCGTCGAGCCAAGCGGGCCGAGCAACTGGAGGACTCACCCACGGTCGACGAGTTGGGCGTGGTCACCACCGAGGAGGGCTGATCGGCGATGACGACCGCAATCGAGACCGAACGCAAGTTCGCCCTGGCAAAAGGCCAGCTCTTGCCGAGTCTCGAAGCGATCGCCACCGAAGGCCCGACCACCCAGTACGAGCAGATCTCGGTCTATTACGACACCCCCGACCTGCGCCTGACCGCTGCACGGCAGTCGATCCGACGCCGTACCGGCGGTCCGGACACCGGCTGGCAGGCGAAGTTGCCGACGCAGAACCCCGATGAGCGGGTCGAAGTACTCCTGCCCTTCACCTCAGAGAGAATGCCCCGCGAGCTGCGAGACCTGGTCAAGGCCAGCGTGGGTGAACGTCCGCTGTTCCCGGTAGCCGAGATCCGCACCCGGCGGACGTCGCGTGAACTGCTGGGGCCCGAGGGGGCGGTGCTCGCCGTAGCCAGCGCGGACGAGGTGGTCGCTTCCGTGGGTGGGCGGAGCAAAGAGTGGACCGAAGCCGAAGTCGAGTTGGTGACCGGGACACCCGCGCTGTTGGACGCCGCCGAAGCGGCGTTGGCCGCTGCCGGCGTGCCGCGCTCGGCCAGCCCGTCCAAGCTGGCTCAGGCCCTGGCCGAGCAAGTGGCACGGTTGGAGGAGGGCAGCAGCGGCGAGTCGGTGGCCGAACTGGTCAACGGCTACCTCGCCGCCCAGGTGGGCGTGCTGCAGGCTCTGGAACTGCCAGTGATCCGCGATGAGCCCGACGCGGTACATCGCAGCCGGGTGGCGACCCGGCGACTTCGGTGCACGTTGCGCACCTTCGAGGGGGCCTTCCGGGCCGTCGCGGTGCGCGGATTGCGCGAGGAACTGCGCTGGCACGCAGAGATGCTGGGCGGTCCGCGCGACACCGAGGTGCTGACCGCGCGGATGATTGCCCTCGTCGACGAACTGCCCAGCGAGCAGGCTGACGCCGTGCGGCACGCCGTCGCCAAAGCGGTCGCCGGTCACCATGGGCAGGCGCATGAGGCACTGGTAACCAGCATGCTCACCGATCGCTATCGGCGCCTCCAGCTGAGTTTGGAACAGCTGCTCGCCGCCCCGCCACTGCATCCGATGGCGGGGGAGTCGGCCAGCATTCTGTTGCCGCAGATGTTCGAGCAGGCGGTCGCGCGGGTCCGTCACGGGGTGGCTCGCGCCGAGGCGCGCCCGTCCGACCTGACCCGGTGGCATGAGGTCCGAAAGGCAGCCAAGGCGGCGCGCTACGGGGCCGAGGTGGTGGCCGGGTTGCATCCGGATCAGCCCGACCCGGCGGTGGCCGGATGGACGCGGGTGACCACTCATCTGGGCGCGGTGCAGGACGCCGTGATCGGCAGCCAGTTCATCGCCGATGTGTCCTGGATTGCTGTTCAGGACGGAGCTTCGCGGACACCCTTCGACGAGCTGCGGGCACGCGAGGATCGCAATCTGCGCGAGTCGCTGGCCGCCGGACGCGCGGCCTTGGCCGAGGTGCTGTAGCTCAGCGGGCGATGTCGGCGAAGCGCGCCTGGACTAGTCGGGCCAGGTCGCCCGGGGCGAGTTCGACGTCCATTCCGCGGCGCCCGGCCGAGACGAAGATGGTGTCCCACAACTCGGCGGTCTCATCGATCAAGGTCGGCAAGGCGACTTTCTGGCCCAACGGAGAGACCCCGCCCAGCACATAGCCGGTCGTCCTGGTCACCAGACCGGCCTCGGCCAGGACGGCGCGCTTGGCGCCCAACGCCGCGGCGAACTGTTTCAGCCCCAGTTGGCCCGACACCGGCACCACTGCTACCGCCAGTTCGGGGCGGGTGGAGCCCACGTCGATCACCAAGGTCTTGAACATCCGGTCAGGGTCGATGCCCAACGCGGCGGCCGCCTCGGCGCCGTAACTGGTGGTGGCCGGGTCGTGGGAGTAGCTGTGCAGGCGATAGCTGACGCTGGCCGCGTCCAAGGCGGCTGTGGCTGGGGTGGCGGCCATGGTCAGACGAACGGTGCGACCGCGGCCACCAGCAGGGGAGCCACGATCAGGGCCGGCAGGAAGTCCCCGATGGGGACCTGCTTGATGTTCATCAGGCGCAGGCCCAGACCAAGCAGGATCACACCGCCGGCAGCGGTGAGGGCGTCCAGATGGGCTTGGGGCAGGACATTGCCCAGCCACAGTCCCAGGAGGGTGAGCCCGCCCTGATACAGCGCCAGCGGAATCGCGGAAAAGGCGACCCCCACCCCCAGGCTGGTGGCGAAGGCCATCGCTGCGAACCCGTCCATCACCGCCTTGACGATCAGCTGATCGGCGCCGTGTCCCATGCCGTCGCTGAGGGAGCCGAGGATCGCCAGGGGCCCGACGCAGAAGATCATGGTGGCGGTCACGGCACCCTCGATGAAGGTGTGCTGGTCAGCGCCTTTGGCGAAGCGTTGCCGCAGCCAGTCAGCCGCGCCGTCGAGGCGGTCCTCCAGCCGCAGCACCGAGCCGAGCACGCCCCCGATGAGCAGGGCACCCAGCACGATCAGCAGGCGCGCGTTCGGTCCGACCGCCTCGGCGAAGGCCACGGAGAATCCCTGGGCGATGGACTGGGCGCCGATCACCAGGGAGACCAGGCCGAGGATCTGGGTGACCACATGGCGGGTGCGCTCGGGGAATCGATGCCCGACCACCAGTCCAAGAATGCTGCCGACCACGACGGTGATGACATTGATGACCGTGCCGGCGCCGATGAACATGAGCGTCATTCAATCACGCGGCCAGGTCCGGTTCTGACCGGGGTTCGGCGAATGGTTGCGGGGCGTTCACCGAGGCGTTGCCATCGCGTGGGGCGGCTGTGGCCCACTGGGAGCGAAAGGTGGTGAGCGCGCCCGATGCCCAGTGGTGACCGTCCGGAGGTGAGCATCATCATCCCGGTGCACAACGCCGCCCCCTTCATCGGCGACGCGCTCGCCGGGCTGGCCCACCAACTACCCGCCGCTGCCGGTCTTGAGGTGATCGTCGTCGACGACCGCTCCAGCGACGGCAGCGCCGACATCGCCGCGCAGGTCGGGGTGCCGGGGGCCTCGTTGCAGATCACTTCCGCCACCGAACGCGGCGTGTCGGCGGCACGCAACACTGGCCTCGCGCTGGCCACCGGACGCCTGATCGGCTTCCTGGATGCCGACGACTGGTTCGCCCCCGGCCGACTGGACGTGCTGCGGACAGCGATCGACCGGGCCGGGGCTGACTTCGTCCGTACCGACGTGGTGTTGGTGTCTGGACGAAACCGCAGTGTGCTGGCCGCTCCGCAGGCACGCCGCGGCGTCCGCCTGGCTGGACGCAGCGGGATTCTTCCGGCCACGTCGCGGACGATGGTCGATCATCCGGCGATGTTCGCTGGGCTGTTCCACCGCCGGCTGTTGGACGCCGGGCTGTTGCGCTTCGACGAGGACTTGCCCAGTGCGGAGGATCGGGAACTGATCTGGCGGCTGCACCTGGCTGATGCCGCCTATGTGGTGGTCGACGCGCCAGGCGCCTTCTACCGCCGGGGTCTGCCGCGCTCGTTGACCCAGGCAGACGATTGGCGCCGGCTGGGTTACCTGGCCGCCCATGACGCCGTCCGGGTACGCCTGGAGGGTGATCCCGACGCCGAGCGTCTCTCCGCCAAACTGGTGGCTTCGCTGTTGGCGCTGACCGTGCAGCACCTGGCGCAGACCCGCCGGCGGGCGGTCCGGGCTGCCCTGATCGACCGGGCGGCGGCGGTGCTGGCCGCGGTGCCGGAGCCGGCGGTGATCAACGCCGTCCACCAACTCGATGCCGACCGGCGGGGGAGCCTCGCTCCGGTGTTGCGGCGGGCAGGGGTGCACCGATGACCACGCTGGCGGTGATCCGGACCGTGCCAGGACTACAGCTGCTGCGCGCGGCCGTTGCCCGCTCGGGTTTCGAGCATCCACGCACCCTGGTGACCTCGTCGGACGCGCCCATTCCGGAGTTGGCCGCCCGCCTGGAGCCGATGTCTGGCGAATACGAGCAGGTGATCGACTTCCAGGAGCTGCTCGGGCCCTTTCACCCCGCGCAGTGGGAACCCGGCGAAGTGGAACTTTCTCTCCTCGGCGGCGTCCTGAAGCGATGGACGGCCGGAGTGTCCACGGTGGTGGTGGAGGACCTGGATCATCCGGTGTGCCAGGCACTGGTCCGGCTGATTCCTGCAGCGTCGATCGTGGTGCTGCAGCCGGGGCTGGAGGCCTACGGGCCACCCGCGGCTCGCCGCAACGCCGGGTTGGAGGCGCGAGTGCTCGCCCATTGGTACGTGGAGCACCTGCCGCAGCTGCGTCCGGCGATGGCGGGCCTGGCCCGTGGCGTGCCGGCGGAGCCGCCCAAGGGTCGTCCGGGCAACTGGGCGCTGGTGGTGGGCACCGATCAGGCAGCTCGTGCAGGACTGTCTGCCGCTGAGGAGACCGGGCTCCTGGTCAGCCACCTTCGGCTCGCCGCTGCCGCGGCTGACACCATCAAAGTGGCGCTGTCCCCATCGATGACCCCGGCGCAGGTGGCCGTGGCCCGCTGGCAGTGTCGCGACCTCGCCGCACAGGTGGAGTGGGGTGAGGCCGGCGGTGTGCGCCGGTGGGGGACTCCAGCGCTGGCGATCGGCCTGGACGCCCCCGAGCTCCTCGCCTTGGAGCGCGCCGGTGCCCGCGTGCAGACCCCCGGGCTGCGTCAGCGGCTGATGGGCCTGACCCCCTTTCAGCATCCGCTGAGACTGCCGTGGATGCTGCTGGACTCCCAGCTGCGGACCGACCTGCCGCCGGTCAGCGACGTCGTGGCCCAGGATCTGCTCGACGTGGTCTCCTACGTGCTCCGGCCGGAGTGGCGACCGGAGCGGGCCGAACGTGCCGCCGCGGCGCTGGCGCGATTGCCGCAGGCCGAGCGCGCCCGGTACCTGTGGCAGCGACGGCTGGAGCGGCTCGGACTGGTGGCACCACAGCCGCCCCTGCGCCGCTGGTGGGGCCGGCTCCGCCACGCCCGTGGGCTCGTCCGGGCGCCGGGCCGTGCGGCTCTAGAATGACGGCGTGCTGCGAACCATTGATCTGCGAGGCGTCAGCGTGCCCGACTACCGGGCCGTCGTACCCCGTGCCGCTTTCGACGTGGAGGCCGCCGTTGCCGCGGTCGCCCCGATCGTCGCTGCGGTGGCGGAGCGGGGCCAAGAGGCCCTGGCTGAGTTCAGTGAGCGCTTCGATCATGTGCGCCCCACGCACTTGCGGGTACCGGCCGAGGCGTTGGCGGCAGCCGAGGCGGACCTGTCCGACGAGGTGCGCCAGGCCTTCACCGAAGCCATCCGGCGCCGCCGGTTGGTCGCCGAGGCCGAAGCTTGCAGCGTTCCCGCACGGGTGGAGTTGGCTCCCGGTGCGTTCGTCGAGCAGAAACTGATCCCCGTCGAGCGGGTCGGACTGTACGTGCCCGGCGGGCTGGCACCACTGGCGTCCAGCGTGCTGATGAATGTGATCCCGGCCCAGGTGGCTGGGGTGTCTTCGATCGCGGTGGCCAGCCCGCCACAAGCGGACTTCGACGGCCTGCCGCACCCGAACATCCTGGCTGTCTGCGCCCTGCTGGGGGTGGAAGAGGTCTACGCGGTCGGCGGCGCTCAGGCGATCGCCATGTTCGCCTACGGGGTGGACGGGCTGTGCCCGGCGGTCGATCTGGTCACCGGGCCGGGCAACATCTACGTGGTGGCGGCCAAGCGGCTGCTGCGCGGCCGCGTCGGCATCGACTCCGAGGCCGGCCCGACCGAGATCGCCATTTTGGCCGACGACAGCGCCAATCCCGCCTTCGTGGCAGCGGATCTGATCTCCCAAGCCGAGCACGACCCGATGGCCGGCTCGGTGCTGGTCACCGATTCTCCGGCCCTGGCCGAAGCTGTCCGGACCGCACTTGAGCCCCAGATCGCCGTCACCAAGCACGCCGAGCGGATCCGCACCGCGCTGAGCGGCCCGCAATCGGCGGTGGTGCTGGTCGACGATCTCGAACAAGGCTTGGCCGTGGTTGATGCCTACGCAGCCGAGCACCTGGAGATCCAGACCCGTGACGCGGCCGCGCTGGCCGCGCGGGTCCGCAACGCCGGGGCGATCTTCATCGGCTCCTATTCGCCGGTGTCGCTGGGCGACTACAGCGCCGGCTCCACGCACGTGCTGCCGACCGCCGGTGCTGCGCACCACTCGTCGGGTCTGAACGTGCACAGCTTCCGCAAGCAGGTGCACCTGATCGACTACTCCGCAGCGGCGCTCACTGAGATCGCCACCTTGGTGGAGACCTTCGCTGCCGCAGAGGATCTGCCGGCCCACGGGGCGGCGATCAGCGTGCGGAGGCAGTCGTGAGGCCGGAGGTGACGTTGGCGGAATTGCCGCTGCGTCCCGAACTGGTCGGCGAGGTGCCCTACGGTGCCCCGCAACTCGACGTGCCCGTGCGCCTCAACGTCAACGAGAACCCGTACCCGCCGAGCCCGGCGATCATCGCGGAGATGGCCCACGCGGTGGCGGCTGTGGCCGCCGACATCGATCGCTATCCGGACCGGGAAGCCACCGCACTGCGACAGGCGTTGGCCGACTACCTCAGGCACGGTTTGGGCGTGGCCAACATTTGGGCGGCCAACGGTTCGAATGAGGTGATGACCCATTTGTTGGGGGCCTTCGCCGGGCCGGGACGCCGGGTGCTCACCTTCACCCCGACCTACTCGATGTACCCCGAGTACGCCCGCAACACCCACAGCGAATACGTGGTGGTGCCCCGACGCGACGACTACACCCTCACCGCTGCGGAGGTGCTGGCCGCCATCGCCGAGCATCAGCCTGCGGTGGTGATCATCACCACCCCGAACAACCCCACCGGGACGACCACACCGTTGTCGGTGATCGCTGAGGTGCTGGCAGGCACGGAGGCGATCGTGATCGTCGATGAGGCCTACCAGGAGTTCGCCCGCGACCCGGAGCAGACTGCGCTCACCTTGTTGGGGGAGTTCGGGAACCTGGTCGTTTCGCGCACGATGAGCAAGGCCTTTGCTTTCGCTGGGGGACGGCTGGGCTACCTGGCTGCCAACCCGGCGATCGTGGACGCCTGCCGGATCGTCCGGTTGCCGTACCACCTCTCGGCGCAGACCCAGGCCGTTGCACTGGTGGCCTTGGCACACGCCGAAGAGATGCTCGCCAAGGTCGACGAACTGCGGCTCACCCGCGACGAGATGCTCGTCCGGCTGCCTCAACTGGGGGTGGAGGTGATCGCCTCCGACGCGAACTTCTGTTTGTTCGGGCGATTCGACGACCGTCATGATGTGTGGCAACGGTTGCTCGACCGTGGCGTTCTCGTGCGCGAAACCGGCCCTGCCGGCTTCCTGCGGGTCTCGGTGGGCACCCCGGCAGAGACCGAGGCGTTCTACGGCGCCCTGGCAGAGGTATTGGAGGAGATCAGATGAGCCCGCGCACAGCGGTACGCGAACGCCGGACCAGTGAGTCCGAGGTTCGGGTTGCGCTGAACCTGGACGGCACCGGCGCGTCGACGATCAGCACCGGGGTTGGTTTCTACGACCACATGCTGACCGCGCTGGCCAAGCACTCTCTGATCGACCTGGAGATCACCACTACCGGTGATCTCCACATCGACGCCCACCACACCATCGAGGACACGGCGATCGTGCTCGGTCAGGCCTTCGCCGAAGCCCTCGGTGACAAGGCCGGCATCCGCCGCTACGCCGATGCCACCGTCCCATTGGACGAGGCGCTGGCCCAGGCAGTGGTCGACATCGCCGGACGTCCCTACGTCGTCTTCAGCGGCGAACCGGACGCCCAGGCCTACGCCCGGATCGGCGGCAGTGGGGTCACCTATCCCGGTTCGATGACCCAGCACGTCTTCGAGTCCTTCGCGCTCAACGCCGGCATCACGCTGCACCTGCGGCTCCTGGCCGGACGCGACCCGCACCACATCGTCGAGGCCGAGTTCAAGGCGTTGGCCCGCGCCCTGCGCGATGCGGTGGCGCTCGACCCGCGGATCGCCGGCATCGTCCCGTCCACGAAGGGCACCTTGTGAGTGCTGCGCGGGTGGCGGTGCTCGACTACGGTTCCGGCAACCTCCACTCGGCAACGCGCGCCCTGGCCGCTGCCGGTGCGGACGTCGTCCTGACCGCCGATCCAGAACTCTGCCGCGACGCCGACGGCTTGGTGGTGCCCGGTGTGGGTGCGTTCGCTGCCTGTATGGCGGGTCTGAGCGCGGTCGGTGGGCGCGAGATCGTTGCGCAGCGCCTCGCCGACGGCCGACCACTGCTGGGCATCTGTGTGGGCCATCAGGTGCTGTTCGACCTCGGGGTCGAGCACGGGGCTCAGGCGATCGGGCTGGGGCTGTTCCCCGGTGTGGTCGAGGAACTGGTTGCCACGCCGTTGCCGCACATGGGGTGGAACACCGTGGAGGCCGCCCCCGGCTCGAGGATGTTCGCCGGGGTGGAGAGTGCGCGGTTCTACTTCGTGCACTCCTACGGTGTGCATCCAGGTCCCGACTGGCCGGCCGATGCGCTGGCCAGCTTCAGCGAGCACGGTGGTGATCGCTTCCTGGCCGCGGTCGAGCGCGGCATCGTCTGGAGCACGCAGTTCCACCCGGAGAAGTCGGGGGAGGCCGGAGCACGACTGCTCCGCAACTGGATCGCGACCTTGGGAGAGACCGCATGAGCGTCTTGGAGTTGTTGCCCGCCGTCGACGTGCAGGGCGGCCAGGCCGTCCAGCTGGTGCAGGGGGTGGCCGGTAGCGAGAAGGTGTTCGGCGAGCCGCTCGCCGCTGCGCTGCGCTGGCAGGACGCCGGCGCCCGCTGGCTGCACCTGGTTGATCTGGACGCGGCCTTCGGCCGGGGAAGCAACGCCGAGTTGCTGGCCGGGATCGTGTCCGAGTTGGGCCTCCAAGTGGAGATGTCCGGCGGCATTCGCGATGACGACTCGCTGGCGCGTGCGCTGTCGACCGGCTGCCGTCGGGTCAACATCGGCACCGCCGCACTGGAGAACCCTGAATGGTGCGATCGGATCATCGCTGAGTTCGGCGATCGGATCGCCATCGGTCTGGACGTCCGGGGCACCCGACTGGCCGCCCGCGGCTGGACCCGCGAAGGCGGCGAGCTGTACGAGACCCTTGAGCGGCTCAACCGGGCCGGGTGCCAGCGCTACGTGGTGACCGATGTGGCCAGTGACGGCATGCTCACCGGCCCCAATCTTGACCTGCTTCGGGACGTCTGTTCGCGCACCGATGCGGCCGTGATCGCCTCCGGTGGAATCTCGACCTTGGACGATCTGCGGGCGCTGCGCGAACTGGTGCCGCTGGGGGTCGAGGGTGCGATCATCGGCACCGCGTTGTACGTCGGCAACTTCACCTTGGCCGAGGCGCTGGACGTGGCCGGGGCCTGATAGCCCCGGATCAGCTGGGGAAGCGCGCGAAGCCGCGCAGCCCGTCACCGGGGAAGTCGCGCAGTTCGGTGAAGCCCAGCGATTGGTAGAAGCCGATCTGCGCGGGCTCGGCGTCGGTGATCAGCACTTGCTGATGCACGTGGGCGTACGGCGCCAGCACCGTCTCGACCAAGCGGCGTCCCAGACCCAGACGACGGTAGCCAGGGTGCACCAGGACGTCTTGGACGTAGGCGATGGACGCCCCATCCCCGACGACGCGGGACAGTCCGACGAGGTGGCCGTCGTGACGGGCGGTCACGACCAGCAGGGAACCGCCCAGGGCGCGTCGCAGCCGGTCGGGGTCCTGGAGGTAACTTGCCCAGCCGACCGCGGAATACAGCTCCAGCGCGTCATCGAGGGTCGGCGAGCTTCCGATAATGAGTTCCAGTGAATCAAGGGTGGGCATAGCCTCAGGCTAGCCATCGCACCGCAGTAATGGGCTCACCGAACCCGTGCGGTCCACTCCTCGGTTGCGAATTTCGTAGCGACCAGGCCCTCCGCCTGCGCGATCTCCGGCGCGCTGAGTTGTCCGTCGACCACGCGATAGCGCTGGCGGAAGGTGTTCGCAAACGACGCCATCACCTGCTCGCGCGGAAGCTGGGTTTGTGAGCGAACCGGGTCGACCCGCTTGTTCGCGCTCTTGGTGCCCTTGTCCGAGAGCTTCTCCCGGCCGATGCGCAACACCTGCAGCATCTTGTCGGCGTCGATGTCGTAGGCCATGGTCACGTGGTGCAGCACCGCGCCGCCGACGAAGCGCTTCTGCGCCGCCCCAGCGATCTTGCCGGCCGGCGAGGCGATGTCGTTCAGTCCGGCGTAGTGCGCCTCGACGCCCACCTCTGCGAGCGCCTGCAGCACCCACTGGTCGAGGAAGGCGTAGGACGCCTCGTAGCTCATCCCGTCCACCAGGGACTCCGGCACGACCAAGGAGAAGGTGATGCAATTGCCGGCCTCCATGAACATCGCGCCACCGCCGGAGACCCGCCGCACCACCTGAATGCCGTAGCGCTCGGCGGCCTCGGCGTCGATCTCGTTGCGCAACGACTGGAACGACCCGATCACCACGGCCGGGTTGTGCCATTCCCAGAAGCGGAAGGTCGGTCCGCGTCGCCCGGCGGCGAGTTCGCGTCCGAGCACCTCATCAAGGGCGCAGTGCATCGCGGGGTCGAGGGGGCCGGGGTCGAGAAAGGTGAACTCGTGGTCGTCCCACCCCGTGGCCCGGCCCAGCGCGCGGCGGACCGCCATCGCGACGGCGTGAGCGTCGAAGCCCGCCATGGTCACCGGGCCGGCCAGCGCGCGAGAATCCACCGCCTCGGCCAGCGCTCGGTCGATGCGCGCCCGCAGCTCACCCACGGTGGTGTCGGCGCTCAGGCCGTCCAGGGCGGCATCGATGACGTCCAAGGCGTCGTCCGGGTCGAGGAAGAAGTCCCCGCTGACCTTGACCTGGTTCAGCCGGCCGTCGACCACGTCCAGATCGACCGCGACCAGCTTGCCGTTGGGCACTTTGTACTCGCCGTGCAGGGGCTCGCTCATGGCGGCCAGGCTATGTGGCCTAGACTAAGCGGCGCAAAAGCCACCAGTTGAGACGATGGGGACTACATGAGCGGGCACTCCAAGTGGGCCACGACCAAGCACAAGAAGGCTGCTATCGATGCCAAGCGCGGCAAGCTTTTCGCCAAGCTGATCAAGAACATCGAGGTGGCCGCGCGCACCGGTGGTCCCGACCCGTCCGGCAACCCCACGCTGTACGACGCGATCCAGAAGGCCCGTAAGAACTCGGTGCCGGTCGACAACATCGACCGCGCCGTCAAGCGCGGCGGCGGCATCGGCGGCGAAGCGGTCGACTACATCGAAATCACCTACGAGGCCTACGGCCCGGCGGGCGTGGCCATCCTGATCGAATGTCTCACCGACAACCGCAACCGTTCGGCGGCTGACGTGAAGGTGGCCGTCACCCGCAACGGCGGCACTATGGCCGACGTCGGCTCGGTGTCGCGGATCTTCGATCGCAAGGGTGTCGTGGAGGTCTCCAAGACCCAGGCGGGCAAGACCATCAGCGAGGACGACCTGCTGGAGGCCACCCTGGACGCCGACCCCGAGGATGTCAGCGACGAGGGCGAGACCTTCAAGGTGATCTCCGATCCGAGCGTGGTGGTCGAGGTACGCAAGGCCGTCGAGGCCGCCGGGTTCGACTATGAGTCCGCCGAGGTGCAGTTCGTCCCGCAGTACGGCCAGAGCATCGATTCGGTCGACGTGGCCGAGAAGCTGTTCAAGCTGCTGGACGCCATCGAGGACCTCGACGACGTGCAGAACGTCTACAGCAACGAGGACGTCCCCGACGAGATCGGCGAACAGCTGGGGGAGTGACCGGCGTGGCAGCCCCCGGGCTGCCGAATGCCTGGTTAATATCCGAACATCTGTTCGGAAGGCGGCACGCATGCGAGTACTGGGAGTTGATCCAGGCTTGACCCGGTGCGGCGTCGGCGTGGTGGACGGAGCCCCTGGTCGGCAGCCGCAATTGGTCGCCGTGGGCGTGATCACCACTCCCGCTGATCTGGATCCGTCGCGACGGTTGCTGCTGATCGAGACCGCGTTGGCTGAATGGATCGCCGAACACCGTCCGGATGTGGTGGCGGTGGAGCGGGTCTTCGCCGAGCACAACCTGCATTCGGTGATCGGCACCGCCCAGGCTGCGGGCCTGGCGATGGTGGCCGGAGCGCGCGCCGGGCTGCCGGTATTCACCCATACGCCAACCGAGGTGAAGGCGGCGATCACCGGCTCCGGCCGCGCAGACAAGGCGCAGGTGGGGCACATGGTGGCCCGCCTGCTGCGACTGGACGCACCGCCCAAGCCCGCCGATGCCGCCGATGCGGTGGCGTTGGCGATCTGTCATCTGTGGCGTGGCGCGGCCAGTGACCGGATCGCCCAGGCAGTCGCCCGGCAGAGCGGGAGAGTGAGCGCATGATTTCTCGGCTTCGCGGCGAGGTGCTCGCTGCTGGCGGCACCTGGCTGGAACTGGATCTTTCCGGCTTCGGCGTGCGGGTGTTGTGTACGCCCGCGACGGCTGCGGCCGCGCGTCCCGGTGAGCAGGCGGTGGTTCATACCTCCCTGGTCGTCCGTGAGGATTCGCTGACCTTGTACGGGTTCGGCACCCCGGATGAGCGCGACCTGTTCGAGCTGGCCCAATCGGCGTCTGGGATCGGCCCGCGGATCGCGTTGGCGATCTGTTCGGTGTTCACCCCCTCGGAGTTCGCCGCCGCGGTGCGCGCGGAGAACACCAGTGCCATCACGAAGGTGCCGGGGATCGGTGCCAAGGGGGCGGCCAAGCTGGTGCTGGAACTCAAAGACAAGGTGCTCGGCTTCGCCGGCTCCGTCGCCGGCCCCGCCGTCCCGGTGGTCGTGGATGGCTGGCGCGATCAGGTGCGTGGCGGCCTGGAGGGCCTGGGCTACTCCAGCCGCGATGCCGAGGTGGCCTGTGACCGGGTCGCCGACCTGGTCGCGAACGATCCCGACGTGCCGGTGGCGGTTCTGCTGCGCGCCGCCCTGCGCAGCCTGGCAAAGTAGCCGACGTGACCCATTCGGCCGATACCGATCCGCTCGACCCGCACGTCCACCTCGATGAGCAGGCCGCGGAGTCTGCGCTGCGACCGGCAACCCTGGCCGAGTTTGGCGGGCAGCGACGGGTCAGTGATCAACTGGGGTTGGTTCTCGCCGCGGCCCGGCACCGGGGGACAGTGCCGGATCACGTGCTGCTGTCAGGCCCGCCCGGGTTGGGTAAGACGACCTTGGCGATGATCATCGCTGCCGAGATGGGCGCGCCGATCCGAATCTCGTCTGGCCCGGCGATCCAGCATGCCGGCGACCTGGCCGCGATCCTGTCCGGGCTGAGCGAGGGCGAGGTCTTCTTCCTCGACGAGATCCACCGCATGTCGCGTCCGGCCGAGGAGATGCTCTATTTGGCCATGGAGGACTTCCGGGTCGACGTGGTGGTGGGCAAGGGCCCTGGTGCCACCGCGATCCCGCTGGAGATCCCGCGGTTCACCCTGGTCGGCGCGACCACCCGCTCGGGGCTGCTGCCCGGTCCGCTGCGCGATCGCTTCGGGTTCACCGCCCAACTCGACTTCTACGCCACCGCCGACCTGGAGAAGCTGCTGGCCCGCTCGGCCGCCCTGCTCGGCATCCGGCTGGAGCCCGACGCCGGCGCCGAGATCGCCTCCCGCTCGCGGGGGACACCTCGGATCGCGAACCGGCTGCTGCGTCGGGTGCGCGACTTCGCCGTGGTCCGTGCCGATGGCGTGCTCACCGCGGACGTGGCCCGCGCGGCCTTGGAACTCTACGAAGTCGATCCGGTGGGCCTCGATCGCCTGGACCGCGCCATTCTCGACGCCCTGTGCCGCTCGTTCGGGGGTGGACCGGTGGGCCTCAGCACGCTGGCTCTTGCCGTGGCCGAAGAGACCGAGACGGTGGAGGAAGTTGCCGAGCCGTTCCTGGTGCGCGAAGGCTTCCTGATGCGGACCCCGCGGGGACGAGTGGCGACCCGGCGCGCCTGGGAGCACCTGGGATTGCGGCCGCCACGCGGCACGTCCACCGCCGATCCGGGACCGGATCTGTTTTCCGGTGACTGAATCGGTGTGAGCCGAATGGGGTTTGCCAGCTATCGGCGCTAGGCTTCTGGGTCGGCGACCTGGTCGCCCCACGAAGACATCGTTAGGAGCCCGAGATGCCGTCTTTTGATCCGACCCTGTTGCTGCTGGTCGGCGTCGCTGTGCTGTTCTACTTCATGCTGATTCGTCCGCAGCAGAAGCGTGCCAAGGAACAGCAGCAGAAGATGAGCAGCCTGGCCGAGGGCGATCGCGTGATGACCATCTCCGGCATCGTCGGCACCATTCGCTACCTCGGTGAGAAGCAGGTGATCCTGGAAATCTCCCCCGGGGTGGAGATGACCGTGGTCAAGGCCGCCGTGAGCTCCCAGCCGGTCGAGGACGAGTTCGAGTACGCCGCCGACGGCTCCGTCGAGCAGGTGGCCGAGCCGGAGCCCGAAACTGAGGCCGCAGACGCCGAACCGGTCGACACCCCGGACGGCGGCGAGGCTGATTCGGCTGCCACCGAGGGCACCGAACCCACCAAGTAATCAGAGAAGACAGCTGTGGCTACCAGTAAGCAACAAGCGCACCCGCTGCGCACCCTGATCATCCTCTTTGCGGTGATCGCCGGCCTGTTCACCATCATGGCGGTGAACGTCTCCTGGGCACCGAAGCTCGGTCTGGACCTGCGGGGTGGCACCACGATCACCTTGACCGCGTCGAATACCAGCGGCTCCGGCACGGTCGACCCGAAGAGCCTGGAGTTGGCTCGCACGATCATCGAGCAGCGGGTCAACGCCTACGGCGTCGGCGAGGCTGAGGTCACCACGTCCGGTGAGCGCCAGATCATCGTCACCGCCCCCAATGTGCAGAAGGACGACCTGGTGAAGCTGGTCGGCCAGACCGCCCAGCTGAACTTCCGCAAGGTGTACGCCGAGGAGTCCACGGGAGTCGCGCCGACCACCCCGACGACCCCCTCGACGCAGCCGACCACAGCGACCAGCCCGTCGGCCAACCGTCGGCCGCTGCCGCAGTTGCCGACCCCGGTGCCGAGCCCGCGTCCGACCGCGCCGTCGACGAACAAGCAGACGCTGGACCAGTTGCTGAAATGGGCACCTTCGGATCGCGACCAGTCCGACTTCCAGAACTACAGCTGCGATCAGCCTTCGCCCACCCCGGACGTCACCGATCAACCGCTGATCGCTTGTGACGACCAGGGCAACAAGCTGCTGATGGGCCCGGTGTTGATTCCGGGTGAGTCGGTCACTCGGGCGGTTCCCGGCATGGACCAGAACGGCCTGGGCTGGGTGGTGAACCTGGAGTTCAACGCCACCGGTGCGGCCGACTTCACCGCGGTCACCACGCACCTGGCTCAGCAGACCGCCCCGGCCAACCAGTTCGCGATCGTGCTGGACGGCAATGTGGTCTCCGCCCCCCGGGTCGAGAAGGTGATCGCTGGCGGGCGGGCCGAGATCTACGGCAACTTCACCCAGAAGACCGCCACCGATCTGGCCACAGTGCTGTCCTACGGCGCGTTGCCGCTGGCCTTCGAGATCTCCAGCGTCGACAACGTGTCGGCCAAGCTCGGTGCCGACCAGTTGCAGGCAGGCATCATCGCAGGCTTGATCGGCCTGGCCCTGGTCGTGGGCTATTCGGTCCTGTACTACCGCGGTCTGGCGATCGTGGTGACCATGTCACTGGCCGTCGCCGGTGCACTCACCTGGTCGCTGATGGTGCTGCTGGGCCAGGCGATCGGCTTCGCGCTGAACTTGCCCGGCATCGCCGGCGCCATCGTCGCCATCGGTGTCACCGCCGACTCGTTCATCATCTACTTCGAACGAATCCGGGACGAGGTGCGTGACGGCCGCGGCCTGCGCACCGCCATCGAGACCGGCTGGGTGCGCTCCCGCAAGACGATTCTGGCCGCCGACTCGGTCTCGTTGCTCTCGGCCGTAGTGCTCTACGTCCTGGCGATCGGCGCGGTCAAGGGCTTCGCGTTCACCCTGGGGTTGACCACGTTGATCGACCTGGTGGTGGTGTTCTTCTTCACCAAGCCGCTGATGACGCTGCTGGGTCGCACCAAGTTCTGGGGCCAGGGACGCCGATTCTCCGGTTTCGAGGCCGAGCACATGGGCACCAGCTCTGCACCCCTGCACAACTCCTTGCGCAAGCCCGCTACCAGCGGAGGTAAGGCCTGATGGTTACCAAGAAAACCGAGTCCGACGTGGTCGACCAGCCCGCGCCCGAGCAAGAGACCGACGTCGCGCCCGTGGCGACCCGCAAGCGGGTCAGCATCGCCCACCGGCTCTACACCGGCGACATCTCCTACGACTTCGTCGCCAAGCGCAACCGTTGGTATCTGATCTCGGCTGCCGCTGTGCTGATCTCGATCGTGTCGTTGCTGTTCAACGGCCTGAACTGGGGCATCGAGTTCCGTGGCGGCGTCGACTTCCAGGCCCCGGTCGCGGTGACGGCCACGACGGTCCACGATGTTCGCGCCGCGGTCGACGCGCTCAACATCGCCGGCCAGGATGACGTCAATGTGACCACCATCGGCAGCACTCAGGTGAGCGTGCAGACCCAGCCGCTGGCACCTGAGGACGTCACCAAGGTCAAGCAGGCGATCGCCACCGTGGTGGGGGTCGCGCCCGAGGACGTCGCTTACGCGCAGATCGGGGCCTCGTGGGGCCAGCAGATCACCACCCAGGCGTTGATCGCGCTGGCGGTGTTCCTGGTGCTCGTGATGGCGCTGATCTGGATCTACTTCCGCGAGTTCAAGATGAGCGTTGCCGGCATCGTGGCGCTGATCCACGACCTGGTGATCACCATCGGTGTGTACGCCCTGGTCGGGTTCACGGTGACCCCGGCCACCATGATCGGCATTCTGACGATCCTGGGCTACTCGCTGTACGACACGGTCGTGGTGT
>JAJTBJ010000033.1 GCA_021286985.1 Propionibacteriales bacterium
CACCGGCTACTACGACCTGGCCAACGTCAGCGTCAAGCACTGATTGAACGGGTTGGGGGGTGCGCCCACAGGCGCACCCCCCAACTTCCTGAGGAGATTGCGTGTTCTACTTCATCTTGAGGCGACTGTTCTCGGTCGTGGTGACGATCTTCCTGATCACCGCGACGACGTTCGCTTTGTTCTTCGCCTCGCCGATCGACCCGGCTCGCTACACCTGCGGCAAGAACTGCACTCCGATCATCCTTGAGGGCAACCGCAAGGCGTTGGGCTACGACAAGCCCGTATTGACCCAGTACACCAACTTCATCGGTGGCCTCTTCGTCGGTCGTGAGTTCCCCGACAACGAAGAACTGAAGGCCTCCAACCCCGAGCAGATCGTCAAGTGCCCCGCCCCGTGCCTGGGCTATTCGACTGCTCAGCACCGCACCATCAATGAGATGGTTGCCGAAGCCTGGCCGATTTCGCTGTCGATCGCGATCGGCGCCTTCACTCTGTGGATCCTCATCGGTGTTGGCGGCGGTATCGTCGCCGGACTCAACAAGGGACGATGGCCCGACCGCACCATCGTCGGCGCGGCCTTGATCGGATTCTCGTTGCCCACCTTCTTCGTCGGCCTGGTGCTCCTCACCTTCGTGGCCATCAAGTGGGGCTTGGTGCCGATCCCGAGCTACGTACCGTTCTTCGAGAACCCGCTGGGATGGGCCGCCAACCTGATTCTGCCGTGGATCACGCTGGCCTTCTTCTTCGCCGCCAGCTACGTGCGACTCACTCGCGCGTACATGATCGAAACCCTCAGCGAGGATTACATCCGCACCGCGAAGGCCAAGGGGGTGGCGAAATGGGCGGTCATCTTCCGGCACGGCCTCCGTGCCGTCCTCACGCCGATCGTGACCGCCGCCGGCCTCGACCTTGGCGGCCTGCTGGGCGGAGCAATCATCACCGAGAGCGTGTTCTCCCTCCACGGGCTGGGCTACCTCGCCGTCCATTCGGTCACCACTAGCGACCTGCCCACCATCGTGGCCATGGTGATGATCGTCTCCAGCTTCATCGTCATCGCCAACATGCTCGTCGACGTCGCCTACGGCTTCATCGACCCGAGAGTGAAGGTGGCCTGATGACTGAGCCGTTCCTGCGGGTCAAAGACCTGCACGTCCACTTCCCCACCGACGACGGCGTGGTGAAGGCCGTTGATGGCCTCACCTTCGACCTGGAGAAGGGCAAGACCCTCGGCATCGTCGGCGAATCCGGTTCGGGTAAGTCGGTCACGTCCCTTGCCATCATGGGCCTGCACCGAGGCACGCGCGCCCAACTGAGCGGCGAGGTGCTCCTCGACAATCAGGATTTGTTGAAGGTCAGCGACGAAGAACTGCGCGGCATGCGCGGCCGCAAGATGGCGATGATCTTCCAGGACCCGCTGTCGGCCATGCACCCCTACTACACGATCGGCCAGCAGCTGACCGAAGCGATTCAGGTGCACGAGAAGGTCGCCAAGGCCAGCGCCCGCACCAAGGTGATCGACATGCTCGGCCGAGTGGGGATTCCCAACCCGCAGCGTCGCGTCGACCAGTATCCGCACGAGTTCTCCGGCGGTATGCGCCAGCGCGCCATGATCGCGATGGCCTTGATCAACGACCCGGAGCTGTTGATCGCCGACGAGCCGACCACCGCCCTGGACGTGACCGTCCAGGCGCAGATTCTCGACCTGATGCGCGGACTGCAGGACGAGTTCGGCTCGGCCATCATCATGATCACCCACGATCTGGGCGTGGTCGCCGAGATCGCCGATGACGTCCTGGTGATGTACGGCGGCAAGTGTGTCGAGTACTCCGGCCTGGACGACGCCTTCCATCGACCGGATCACCCCTACACCTGGGGCCTGCTGACCTCGATGCCGCGCCTGGATCGGGTGAAGTCCGAGCGACTCGTGCCCGTGGCCGGAAACCCGCCATCGCTGATCAACGTCCCCCCAGGTTGTGCTTTCCACCCACGCTGCACCTTCCGCGAATTTGCCGGGATCGATTGCGCCGCAGCCGTACCCGAGCTCGCTGAGTCGTACCCCGACCACCTGTCGCGCTGCCATATCGCGCCGGCGAAGCGGGCCGAACTGTTCACTGAGCAGATCGCTCCGAAGCTGTAGGAGACCCAGATGAGCCTGCTCGAAGTCACGAATCTTCAGAAGTACTTCCCCACGTACGAACAGAAGCTGCTGCGCCGCGAAAGCGACCCGATCAAGGCCGTGGACAGGCTGAGCTTCACCCTCGATTCCGGCGAGACCCTCGGTCTGGTCGGCGAGTCTGGCTGTGGCAAGTCCACCGCGGGCCGGACGGTGCTGCGACTCCTCAACCCCACCGGCGGCCAGATTGTGTTCAACGGTCAGGACGTCACCAACATCAAGGGCGAGGCGTTGCGCAAACTGCGCCGCGAAGTGCAGATGGTGTTCCAGGATCCCTACGGCTCGTTGAACCCCCGGCATCCGGTGGGCGCGATCATCGCCGCGCCGTTCGAGATCCAGGGCATCAAGCCCGAAGGCGGCGTGAAGCGCACCGTCCAGGAACTGATGGAGCGCGTCGGCCTGAACCCCGAGCACTACAACCGCTACCCGCACGAGTTCTCCGGCGGCCAGCGGCAGCGCATCGGCGTGGCCCGGGCCATCGCCTTGAAGCCGAAGCTGATCGTCTGTGACGAGCCGGTCTCCGCGCTCGACGTGTCGATCCAGGCGCAGGTGATCAACCTGCTGGAAGACCTCCAGGAAGAGCAGAACCTGGCCTACGTCTTCATTGCCCACGACCTCAGCGTGGTGCGGCACATCTCCGACCGGGTGCTGGTGATGTACCTGGGCAAGATGATGGAGGTCGCCGACCGCGACACCCTTTATGAGCGTCCGATGCATCCCTACACGCAGGCGCTGATGTCGGCCGTTCCGGTGCCGGAGCCGCGGCGCAACCGTGAGCGCATCCTGCTGACCGGTGATCTGCCCAGCCCGCAGAACCCGCCGTCGGGCTGCGTCTTCCGGACCCGGTGCCCGATCGCCACCGAGCGGTGCGCCGCCGAGGTGCCGCTGCCCACTGAGCTGGAACCCGGGCACGTGGTGGCCTGCCACTTCCCGAAGGTCCGCGATGTGCTGTAGTCGCCCCACGGCGAGATGAGCACCCTCCACGATCGACTCCACCGTCGCTGGGCAGGCGTCCTCGACGAACTGCCCGGCACCTTCTCGGTGTCCCTGCGCGGCCTGGACGGCTTCGTCGTCGACCACCACGCGGGTGCACGCCACTACGCGGCCAGCACGATCAAGGTGGCGGTCCTGGCGGCGTTCCTGCAGGCTTGCACCTCCGGGGCGGCGTCGTGGGACGAGCCGGTGGACGTCCATGCCCGCTTCGCCAGCGAGGCCGGCGGCTGGTTCGAGCTCGCCGCCGAGGATGACCAGGACCCGGCCACCTGGGCGTGTCTCGGGGCCCCGCTGCCCTGGTCAGTACTGGCTGAGCGAATGATCACCGTCTCCAGCAACATCGCCACCGACCTGATCGTCGAACGCATCGGTATCACGAGCGTCCAGCGGTTCCTCGTGGAGGCGGAGTTGGCTGCGCAGTTGAGCTTCCAGCGTCTGATCGGCGATGCGGCGGCCCACAGCGCCGGACTGACCAACGCCGTCACCGCCGACGGCCTGACCGCCTTGTTCGTCGGACTGGCCAACGCCGATTGGCTGAGCCTCCAGGACTCGGCTACCGCCCTGGAGATCCTGTCGCGCCAAGAGCACCTCGACGGCATCGCCGCCGGGCTGCCGCCGGGCACCTGGCAGGCCAGCAAGAGCGGATGGGTGCCAGGGGTCCGCCACGACGTCGCCCTGGTGCGGCCCGCGGGCGCGGCGGCCTACGCGCTCGCGGTCTGCACCACCTCTGAGGTGCCGGACGCCGATGCGGTCGGCCTCATCGCCGACATCAGCCGAATCACCTACCAGGAGTGGTGCTCATGACCAGGATCGTCGAGGTCGCGACCGCGCGGTTGATCCGCCCGCTGCACACCCCCTTCGTCACCGCGCTGCGCCGCACTGACCACGTCCTCAGCGTGGCCGTTCGGGTCACCGACGCCGACGGCGTGGCCGGCTACGGCGAGGCCCCGCAGATCTGGCGGGTCACCGGGGAGTCGATGCCCGGCATCGAGGAGTGCGTGCATGCCCCCTTGGCCGGCGCCCTCCTCGGACGCGAACTCACCGACGATCAGGCGGCCGAGGTGCACCGGTGGCTGGCGGGAGCGGTGGCGGCCAACACCGGGGCTCGGGCGGCCACCGAGATCGCGGTGCTGGATCTGCTGGCCCGCCGCGCCGAGCGCAGCCTGGCCGCCACCCTGGGCGCCACCGCCACCGAGCTGGGCTGCGATCTGACCATCGCTGCCCAGGTCGACGACCCGTCGGCGGAGCTGCTGGCACCGGGATTCACCACCGCCAAGGTCAAGGTGGGGTTGGATCCGGCCGACGTGGCCCGAGTGATCCGTATTCAGGAACAGTCCGGCGAAGGCACCCGGATTCGCATCGACGCCAACCAGGCCTGGGACGTGGCCACCACGGTCGCCGCCGTCGAAGCCTGGCAGGCGGCCGGGGTCGGGGTGGATCTGATCGAACAACCGCTGCCGTTCTGGGACCTGGCCGGCCATGCTGAGCTGCGCCGCCGCATCAGCGTCCCGGTGATGCTGGACGAGTCGGTGTTCAGCGTCCATGACCTCGAACGCGCCATCGACGCCGAAGCGGCCGACCTGGTCAACATCAAGTTGGCCAAATGCGGTGGCGTCCACGCCGCCCTCGACATCGCCCGCCTGGCCCGCAAGGCCGAACTCGGGGTGATGGTGGGATCGATGATGGAGTCCGAGCTCGGCCTGGCCGCCGCGGCCGCGCTCAGCGCGGTGGTGGCACCTCAGGAAACCCATGACCTGGACGCCGCCTGGTGGTCGATCGATCCCGACGACACCGGCAGCCCCTACCGCGATGGACGGTTCGTGATCTCGCCGACTGCCGGGCTGAGTCGAGCCGTGGAACGGATCGAAGGATCGCTGGGTCCGTGGCGGGTCACCACGGCGTGATACCGATACCCCCACCGGTGACCATTTGAGGCAAAAGGCCCTGTCGGCGAGCCCTCTTCCGGTCTAGGGTGCTGGGTGAGTGCTTCAACGGGCGTACGCCAGGAGGAGACATGGCCACTCATGAGGATTCCTCGCGCGCCGATGCGCAAGAGGGAGACACACCCCCCGCCGACATCGTGTGGCGAACCGAAACCAGCCGGTACTTCCGCCGTCCTGGCGGCTGGTGGTGGGCTGCCTTCCTCGGAGTTCCGTTGGTGCTGGCGTTGACCAGCAACAGCCTGGCCACCGTCACCACCGCCAATGGAACCTCACCCCATCAGGTGCCTGCCCCCGGCAGCACCGCCACTCCCCTTCCCTCAGCGGCACCATCCGTGATGCCGTCGTCCCCGTCCCCGTCCCCGACCTCGGTCACCTCCTCCAGCCCCGGCCCGTCGACCACCACCTGCGAGACGCTCGCCGCTGACCTGAAGAAGGTGGCCGGCTCCGGCCAGATCCGGTTCGGCTACAAGTCGAGCACCCCCACCGCCAAGAGCCGGGCCGCCATTGCCGCAGCTGCCCGTTTGCTCACCGCCTGCCCCTCGGTCACCGTGACCGTTCGCGGCTTCGCCGACCTCACCGGGTCGGCGAAAGTGAACAAGAAGATTTCGGTCACACGTGCCCAGTCCGTCCGTACCCAATTGCGGGCGCTCGGGGTCACCAATCAACTGACCGTCACAGGCCTCGGGGACACGCACTCCGTGGCCAACAACTCCTCCGCCAAAGGACGTGCGGCCAATCGCCGCGCCGAAATCGTCATCCCCTAGGGAGCCCAGATGACCTTCCTGATCGATTTCCTGATCTACCTCACCGCCTTCGCCGTCGGAGCGGGCCTCACGTGGCTCGTCGTCGGCACGATCTTCCCGCTACGGACGGCTGAAGCCGCCAGTTCCGCCTTCGATCCCGAACCGGAGGTGAGTCAACGATGAACGACCTGTACGGGTGGCTGATCGTTGTCGCCTTCCTTGCCGGGGTGATCTTCACGCTGCTGTGGTCGCTGCGTTCGGTGACCCGCAAGGTTCCCGGCGTGGAGCTCAGCACCTCGGTGGACCCTTCGCTCACACCGGAGGATGACGTCGTCGCGCCTGTCGCCGCCGCGGTCGGTGCGTCCGAGAGTGCCGAGCCCGCCCCGGTCGAGGAGGCCACCACCTCTACCACCGACGATGAAGACATCTCCTGGTGGGACCGGGCGTTCGTGGCCAATCGACCCGAACCGGCGATCTCGCCCACCGAGCAGGAGCCGACCAGCGAGCGCAGCTACGGCGGCACCGCCAACCGCGACCTGCTCGGACCGGCCGGGGAACGGATCAAGGGCAACCGCGAGTCGATGCTCTACCACACCATCGCCAGCCCCTATTACGGCCGGACGACGGCCGAGGAGTGGTTCGCCACCGAGGCGGCCGCCGAAGCCGCCGGCTTCACCCGGTGGGACCGCCGCAAGCTCGCAGCCGCCACAAAGCCGGTAAGTGCGCCAGCGGTGGTCGAGCCGACCACCGCCCCGAAGCCGCGCAACGGCAAGACCACGCGCAACGGCAAGACCACCCGCGGCACGATCAAGGGCAATCGCGGCTCGATGCTGTACCACACGGTGGACAGCCCCTACTACGGGCGCACCAAGGCTGAGGAGTGGTTCACCACCGAAGCGGACGCTGCCGCTGCCGGCTATCGCCGTTGGGATCACAAGCGCGCCCAGCGCGCCTGAGGCTCACTCCACAGCGGCGGGGGCGGCGACCTCTTCGTCCACGTCGGCGTCGGCCTCGTCGGTGACGTCGTCCTCGGACACTTCCTCGTCCGCCTCGTCGGCGGCCTCGGCGTCGTCAGCGACCTCCTCGAAGGCTGCCGTCGACAGCTCGGTCGGCTCATCGGCGCTGCCATCCTCGCCGATGACGTCGAGCAGCGGACCGGCGCCGAGGGCGGCGATCATCTGGCGCACATTGGTCAACTGCGCGGTGACGGCCTCCCGGCGGGCGGTGGCGGCCAACAGTTCGCGCTCAGACTCCTTGCGGATCCGCTCGGCGGCCAGGCGGGCGTCATCCACCCGCTCCGCGGCCTCTTCGCGGGCCGACTTGAGGATCGAATCGGCGTTCTGGCGGGCCTCGGCCAGCATCCGATCCGATTCGGCCAGCATCGCTGCGTGCCGCTGCTCGGCGGAGGTGAGGGCCTGTTCGTAGGCCTCCATCTGCTTGGCGAAGTCGACAGCCGAGGCGTCCCGCCGTCCGGCCAGGGTCTTCTCGAACTCGGCGGCGGCGTTGGCGGCCCGGGCACGCTGACGCTCGAAGATGGCCTCGGCCTCCTCGCGGCGAGTGGTCGCTTCGCGGTTGGCGTAGTCGAGCACCTCGTCAGCCTTGCGGTTGGCCGCCTCGACCACCCGAGCGGCCTCGGTGTTGGCCTTGTCGAGGGTGTCGGCCGCCTCTTCGTCGGCGCTGGACTTCACGTGCGCTGCGTAGGCATCGGCGTCGCTGCGGGTCGCTTGCGCGTCCGCCTGCGCCTGGCTGCGCAGGTCCGCGGACTCGTCCTCAGCCAGACGGAGGATCTTCGCGGCGCGCTCGGTGATGTCGGCAGCGCTCGGCGCTGCGGCCGAATCCAGGGACTCCGACAGCTCCTGGAGCTTGGCCTGGTCGGCGCGACTCTGCTCGCTCAGCGCGGCCAACTGGCGGCGCAGATTCTCGTTGTCAGCGGAGGTGTCGGCCGCAGCGGCTTTCGCCTCGTCGGCAACGGCCTTCGCCTGCTCAGCGGCGGCCTTGGCCTCGTCCGCGGCGGCGCGCAGCTGCTGCAGCGCACGCTCGACCTCGGTGGGCTCGTAGCCGCGCATCACCGTGCGAAACTCATGACTGGACTGCGTCACGTTGTGATTCCTCTCGCTTCGTTCCTTGCTCGATCTGAGCCGCACCCGGTACCGACAGGGCATCGATTACCCCGGACAAGCGGCCCAGTTGCTCATTGATGTCGTCCCGGCGTCGGGCCAGCGCCTCCACCTCGGCCCGCGCACGCTCGGCCGCCTCGCGGGTCTGTTCGCGGGTCTTCTCGGCCTCGACCCGGGCTTGCCGCAGGGCCTCGGCCGCCTGCGCCCTGGTGGTCTTGGCCTGTTCGTGGGCATCGCGCTGCATCGCCTCGATGGCGGCCACGGTCCGCTCCCGAATCAACCGGGCACCGCTCTCGGCCTCGGCCACGCGCATCCGCGCGCTCTCCAGCTGGGCAGCGGTGGCCTGATCGGTCTGGTCCCGCAGGCGGCGTGCCTCAGCCTCCGCTTCGGCCAACAGCCGAGCCGCATCAGCCTGAGTGTCGGCGAGCAACTGGGCGGCCTGCGTGCGAATGCCACCGGCAGCCAGTTCGGCCTGCCCCACCAACTCCCGGGCCTGCTGGTCGGCGGCGGCCGCTGCCGCAGCCAACTGGGCCGCAGCTTCGTCCCGCTGCTGGACCATGGCGTCGTTGTGGGCGCTGCGCAGCTCCGACAGCTCCGATTCGGTGGACGCCCGCAGGTCGGCCATCGACTGCTGGGTCCACGCCACGTGCGAGGCGGCCTCGACGTACTGAGCCTCGGCCCGCGCCCGGGCCTCGCTGGCCAGCGCGTCGCGCTCCTGGGCGGCCTGTTCGGCTGCCGCACGAAGCTGCTGACGAGCCTGCTCCTGCTCTGCCTGCAGTTCCTCGCGGATCCGGGCGCAGTCACGCTCGAAAGCGTCACGCTGCTGGCGAATGACCGCATCGGAGGTGGCCCGAAGCGCGGCGGCGTCGGCGGTGGCCTGCTCGACCAACCGGACGGCCTCGGCCTCGGCGGCGGCCCGCTGGGTCTCAGCCTCGGCCTGCACCACTGCGGCAGCTCCGGCAGCGGTCTGGGTGATGTTCGTGGCCTCCGCCTCTGCCCGGGCGAGAAGCGCGTCGGCCTCGCTGCGAGCCTGGGCGCGCACCTGCTCGGCCGCGGCTGTGGCGCGGTCGGTGAGGGCGGCGGCGTTCTGATCGGCCGAGGCGGCGAGCATGCTGGCCTGGGCGGCGGCGTCCTCCAACAGCGCGGCTGCGTCAGCGCGCGCGTTGTCCAAGATGGCAGCGGCCTGGCCCAGCGCGGCCTCGGCGGCCGTCTTGGCCTGGCGCGCCTGTTCGGTCCAGCGCTGGCTCAACTCCTGCTGCTGCGACGCTTCATCACGCGCCGCCTGCGATCGAGCTTCGGCTTCGGCCACCAATCGATCGGCCAGTGCCTGCGCCTGTGCGATCAGCAGCGAGGAACGCTCGGCGGCGCGATCACCCACTTCGGGACCCATTGAGTGTGTTCTCCAGGTGTGTTTCGGTTCATCGGAGGCAAGGCCGACGACAACCGGCTCGCCACAGGCACCGCGGTGGTCGATCCCCAAACCACAGCGATTCTTGGAGCAGCACGGACGAGATGGAACCGACAACCGGCAATCCGGGGGGCGGTCACCCTCACGTCCAATCCTGCTCAGGCGAGGCCGAGGGTGAGGCCGGGCTTTCCGATCAGTCATCCTAGCCGCGTCCTGCAGCCGGTCGAAACCCTCTCGAACTAGGCAAAACACCGACCTCAACGAGATCGGTGTTCACTCAGAGCGGATGACGGGAATCGAACCCGCACTGTCAGCTTGGGAAGCTGATGTTCTGCCATTGAACTACATCCGCAGGCGCCCGTTCGGAGCCGGCGCGTGCTGAAGTCTAGCCCGTGGGGTGAGGCGCTCGCACACTGAGCAGGCCGCCACATCGGGCAAATCGGGACGAAAATCGACCCTGCCGAGGTTGGGTCTGCCAAACTGCTGACTTGACAGGGCACACTGTGACTCGGACATACCAACAATGAGGAGGGGAGGTCATGACCAGAGAAGAACGGGCCATCGCCATCCTTGATCTCATGAACCAGGCACTGTCGGTGATCGACGACGGCGACGAAGCCGAACGCCTGGTGTGCCGCACGCTTGGCAAGCTGAGCAAGGCCGATGCCGCCGCACTGATCGGCCTGGACGCCGCCAGCCGCCCGGTCAGCCATGCCACCTGGCCCAACGACCGACTGGCCTCCGCCTTGGCCGACGTGGCCAGCCGCGGCACCCGCAAGTCCGAGAGCATCCTGCGCGGCGGGCAGCATCCGATTCTGGGCGAGGTCATCCTGATCGGTGCCGAGCTGGACGACCAGCCGGCAACCCGCGCCCGCGGACGACTGCTGGTGCTGAGCCGACGCGGTGGCTTCACTCCCGACGCCAAGGCCCTGCTGGCCGAGTCGGCCGCTTCGCTGACCTTCCTTCTGCCGCAGGCAGCCGACGCGTGCCAGCGGGCGCGACAGGTGCACAACGCCGCAGAGGCGGCCGCAGCGCTCAGCCTGACCCCGCGTGAGGTCGAGGTGCTCCGCTTGCTGGCCGACGGACTACTGGCCCGCACCATCGCCACTCGCTTGGGCCTATCGCCGCGGACGGTGCACAAGCACCTCAGCAACGTGTACACCAAGCTCGGCGTTCATGACCGGCTGGTGGCGGTCAGCATCGCCCGCGAGCACGGCCTGATCGCCGCCTGACCAGGTTCGCCGGACCCCACGGACGGCCTCAGCGGGGCGTCACCTCAGGGTGCTCCCCCAAATGCCCCCCGATCATCGCGCAGTCGGTTCCACCCGCGCCGAAGAGGCCTTAGGTTCGTCGGTATGAGCAACCTCGAACCCACCGACGTCGGCCCCGCGGCCGGCGGCGACCGCGCCGTCGCCGAAGCCGACCGGCAGCATGTGATCACCCTGCTCACCGCCGCGCACGCCGAAGGCCGGATCACCGCCGACGAGCGCGACCGGCGGCTGTCCGAGGCCCGCGGCGCGCTGATCTTCGACGATCTCGTCCCGCTGACTCGCGACCTGGTCGTGCCCACGGCCAGCCAGGTGCAGTACGCGCAGAACGCCACCGAGGACAGCGATCAGATCGTGGCGATCTTCGCCGGCGCCGAGCGCGGCGGGCATTGGACGGTGCAAGCACGCACCTTCATCACCACGATCTTCGGTGGTGCCGAACTCGATCTGTCCGAGGCGGTGTTCGCCTCCCCCGAAATCACCATGGAGGTGTTCTGCCTGTTCGGCGGGGTCGAACTGAAGGTCCCCGAAGGCACCACCGTCGACAACCGGCTGATGGCCGTCTTCGGCGGCGTGGATCACAAGGTGAGCCCGCCGACTCCCGGGGCGCCACGGCTCGTCCTGAAGGGCTTCGCCGGCTTCGGCGGCGTCGAAGTCCGCAACCCCAAAAGCGGCCGTCGGCGGCGGAATCGGTCATAGCGTGAACGGTAACGCCGCGGGGGTGACGCAGCGGTCGTGACTGAGGCTAATCTGCCCTCCATGGAGGCGCTGTTTCGTCCCGAAGGTGAGTGGCAACGACTGCCACCGATCGCAGTGATAGTCCACCGCATCGAGGCGGCGATCCTGAACACCATCGCCACCGTCGTGATCGTCGGCGCCGCCTGGTTCTTCTTTCGTGGGACGCCGTGGGTGGCCGTCGCCGCAGCCGTCGCCATGGTGGCGTGGACGACCTGGCGAGTGGTGCGCGCCGGTCGCTGGGTGCGCGCCTTCGCCTACCTGGAGGGCGCAAACGACCTGCTGATCAGCCAAGGACTGTGGCTCGCCTCGCTGACCGCGATCCCGTACGGACGGATGATCAGCGTCGAGGTGCATACCGGCCCGTTGGCCCGACTGTGGAAGCTCGCCGAAGTGGAACTGGTGACCGCCAGCCCGCGTTCCAACGCCCGCATCCCCAGCCTTCCCGCCGCCGACGCGGCCCGGCTCCGCGATCAACTGATCGCCCTCGGCGAGGAACAGGCGCTTCCGCTGTGACCTCCACCGACGCCTCCCCGACACCGGCGCCGGTCGAACCGCCCCCGCCGAAGCGGACCGAGCGTCCGCATCCGATGACGCCACTGATCCGGGCCTGGGTGGTGCTGCTGGCCTTCCTGATCGGCGCCGCTCGCGAGGTCTTCTCCTGGTTCTCCGAAGACCGGGCGGTCCCGCCGCTCGGCTTCATTCTCGCCGGGGTAGGGGTGGTCGCCTTGGTCGCGGCCGGAATCGGCCTGGTGAGCTGGCTGACCACTCGCTTCGTCATCGATCACGACGAACTCCGCATCGAAAGCGGCATCGTGCTGCGCAAGTCGCAGCGGATCGCCTTCGACAAGGTCACCTCGATCGATGTGCTGCAGCCGCTGGCCGCCCGGATCTTCGCGCTGGCCGAGTTGGAGATCGACATCGGCTCCAATGAACGGGTCAAGCTGCGCTACCTGAGCCGGGCCCGCGCCTACTCACTGCGCGACTACCTGCTCAGCCGCGCCCGCGGACACCGGGCCGAAGTGGTCGCCACCGCCGATCCGGGCCTGCGACTCGACGACCTCAGCACCGAGGATCAGGTGCTGGTGCGGATCCCGGCCGCCCAACTGCTCAGCGGCGCCCTCACCTCTAACGAGTTCGCCTGGTTGGTGGTCAGCATCACCGCGACCATGATTGCTGCCAGCATCGCTGCGCCGAACTTCGGCGGGTTGTTCATGGTGTTGGCGCTGGGGTTGTCGGCGGCATCAGCGCTGGTCGGCTTCGTCGTCCGCCGGTTCACCGGGCAGTTCAACTTCACCTTGTCGGCACGTTCGGCCGGGCTGCGGATCTCCCGCGGGCTGGCCAGCCTGACCAGCCAATCGATCACCCCCCGCCGCATCCAGTCGGTACGACTGAGCCAGTCGCTGCTGTGGCGGCGTCCGGGCTGGTATCGCGCTGAGATCGACGTCCTCGGCCTCGGCATCCACAACGAGGACGGAGTCAGCGCCGGCGTCTCCAGCGTGCTGCTACCGGTGGCCACGCCCGAACAACTCCGGCTGGTGTTGGCCAAGATCTGGCCGCTGGCCGACTGGGAGCAGGTCGTGCTGCACAAGGCGTCCTGGCGGGCACACATCCTGCACCCGTTCGCCGCGCCGTTCTTGGCGATCGGTCATGACGAGTTGCTGGTGGTCTGCCGTCACGGCTGGTTGGAGCGTCGCTGGGACCTGATTCCGCACGTGCGAGTGCAGTCGATCCGGATCAGCCACGGGCCGCTGTCCCGGCTGGCCCGGGTGGCTGACCTGGCCATCCACACCGGCGGCTCCCGCTTCACTCCGCAGGCTCGGGGCCTGGACGCCGACCACGTCCGGGAGCGACAGGACGAGCTGATCACCCTCGCTCAGGCCCACCGCTCCGACATCACGCTGGACGCCCACGGCCATCTGGGCGTGGAGAGCGCCTCGCCGGCTACTTACAACCCGGTAGACGCTGCGGGATCGGCAAGCGAGACCGCCGGATCTCGCTAGGGTTCAGCTATGCAGAACACAGCCGTTCTTGGCATCGACATCGGAGGCTCCGGCATCAAGGGCGCCCCGGTCGATCTGATCGCTGGCGACTTCGCCGCCGATCGCCTTCGGATTCCGACCCCGCAGCCGTCCACCCCGCAGGCCGTTGCCGATGTGGTTGCCCGCATCGTCGATCACTTCGCCGACCTGATCGGAGACTCCCCGGTCGGCATCACGATTCCGGCGGTGGTCACCCACGGCGTGGTGCGACTGGCGGCCAACATCGATCCCAGCTGGGTGGGGACGCAGGCGGCCGACCTCTTCGCGCAACGCCTGGGACGTCCGGTGGTCCTGGTCAACGACGCGGATGCCGCCGGTGTCGCCGAGGCCAAGTTCGGCGTGGCCAAGGGCAACGACGGCATCGTCCTGCTCACCACGCTCGGTACCGGCATCGGCAGCGCCTTGATCCATCACGGCGTGCTGGTCCCCAACACCGAGTTGGGCCACCTGGAGATCGACGGTTACGACGCCGAGAAGCGCGCCGCCGCCTCGATTCGTACCGCGGAGAACCTCAGCTACGCCGAGTACGTTCCGCGTCTCCAGCGCTACTACGAAGTGGTGGAGAAGCTGTTCTGGCCCGACCTGTTCGTGGTGGGCGGCGGCGTCTCCAAGGACGCCGACAAGTTCCTGCCCTACCTGAAGCTGCAGACGCCGATCGTGCCGGCCGCGCTGCGCAACCGTGCCGGGATCATCGGCGCCGCCTGGTTGGCGGCCAACCCGTCCTGAGCCCGGCTCAGCCCAGCTGATGCAGCCGGCGCAACCCGGCGCGATCAAGAAGGTGCACCCGGCCACGAGAGGTGGCCACCAGGCGTGCGTCCGACATCGTTCGTAGCGCCCGGAACACCACCTCTCGCGCCGTGCCGAGGTGGGCGGCCAGCCGCGCCTGGCTCATCGCCACCTCACCATTGGCATCGGCGGCTTCCAGCAGGAAGGCCGCCAGCCGCTGCTCGACCCGCAGCGAGCCGACCTCCTCCAGCCGAGTCATCAGCTCGAAGACCCGCCCGGACAAGACCTCGAACACGAAGCTGCGGAAAGTGGGTTCGGTGTTGTAGAGCTGCCGGAACATCGCTCCGGGCACCAGCACGAAGCTGAGTTCTTCGTCCTCGGTCTCCACCCAGGCCGGGTAGGGCTCGCTCCGGAACGCTGCGGTGAGCGCCAGGATGCAGGTCTGGCCGGGACGGACGCGATACAGCGTGGCCTCGTGTCCGTCCGCGGCGATGTAGAAGACCCGCAGGGAGCCACCCACCACCAGGAACACCCCTTCGGCCGCGTCGCCGCGATGCAGCACGGGGCGACGAGGCTCCACCTGGCGGACGGGCAGCGTGCTGACCAGTTCTCGGGTTGCCGCCGAGGCGCCGGCCAAAAAGGGAAAACCCTCGGCTACCGGCAACAGTGGTGTCTGCTCGATCACGCTGCCCATGCTGGCACGCCTACCGCTCAGGCGCCCGGGGCGGGGAAGAACAGATCGGCCGGCGAGATCGTGCTGACCTGCGTGATCTCGGGGTCGGGAATGTAGCCCACGGCCAGATGGGCCCGCCGCACGGCCTCGGCGTCCGGTCCGCTGGTGATGCAGGTGATCTTGCCGGCCTCGAAGTTCACATATCCGGTCTGGACGGCCACGCCCTCGGCCGCGCAGGCCTCAAGGAAGCCGGGCAGGAACGCCGCCAAGCCGGGCACGTCGATGCCGGTCGGGTAGGTGCCGTGGGCCTGATTGTGGGTGTCGATGAAGTAGGGCACGAGTTCCTCCTGAAGACGCTAGGACGGACGCCGAGCCCGTCGACCCTCACGCTAGGCACGGCCTCCGCAGGCCTCTGGAACTTGAGTCACACTTCGACGGCCTAGACTCCATCTGAACCCGGCACAGTGAGGAACGGCGACGGTGGAGACAATCCCGCTCAGCAAGGACGGCAGCGTCCATGTCACTGACGAGCGGGCCAACACCGCCACCCACTTGGCCGCAGCCTGCCTGGCTCTGGTCGGTTCGGGGCTGTTGATCACCCAGGCGAGCGTGCAGGCCGAGCCGGTCAAGATCGTGGCGGTCTCGATCTACTGCTTCACTCTGCTGGCGTTGTTCACCTTCAGCGCGCTGCACCACGGCATCGACGGCAGTCCGCAGCTCAACGAGTTGCTGCGCACCTTCGACTACATCTCGGTGTTCCTGCTGATCCCCGGAACGATGACGCCGCTGGTGCTGGTGCTGTTCCTCAACCCGTACGGGATCGCCCTGCTCGGCGCATCCTGGGCGATCGCCGCCGCCGGCATCGTGTTGCGCTCGGTGTGGCAGCGGCTACCGAAGTACGTCACCAACACCTTGTACATCACCTTGGGCTGGGTGACCGTCCTGCTGTTGGGAGCGGGCCACTCACTGCCGGTGGGTGCGCTGATCCTGATCGCTGCCGGCGGCCTGGTGTACAGCGCCGGTTTCGTCGTCTTCGTCATCGAAAAGCCCAACCCGTGGCCCGGTGTCTTCGGCTTCCACGAGCTCTGGCACGTCCTGGTGGTGATCGCCGCCGCGCTCCACTATCTGGCGATCTACTGGTACGTCCTGCCCGCCTGAGGTCAGCTCGGCCACCGATTCCGTCGTTGTGAGCGGGGCGGCGCGGCCGGGCTGACCACCCCCGAGCGATTCGGTCGTTATGAGGTCGGATTCTGGGCTGATAACGACGGATTCGGTTGGGTGCCGGTCCGGTACGACGCCATCGGCCTTCATAACGTCGTTATCGGTTGGCCTGACAACGTGACTCCGGTTCCAGACCACCGCCGACGATCTTCCTAGCGTGCGTGCTGAGGTCGGCATGGTGCCGATCGCAGACAACTCGGGAGATTCGAGATGAGCGCTCTGGATCTGGCGCGGTGGCAATTTGCGGTCACCTCGCTGTATCACTTCGTCTTCGTCCCGCTGACGATCGGCCTGGCGCCGTTGGTCGCGGTGATGCAAACCCTCTGGCTCCGCACCGGCGCCGACCATTGGCGTCGGCTGACCGACTTCTTCGGCAAGATCTTCCTGCTCAACTTCGCCATCGGCGTGGTCACCGGCATCGTGCAGGAGTTCCAGTTCGGCATGAACTGGAGCGCCTATTCGATCTTCGTCGGCGACATCTTCGGCGCCCCACTGGCGATGGAGGCGATGATCGCCTTCTTCATCGAGTCGGTGTTCATCGGCGTGTGGATGTTCGGCCGCAAGATCTTGTCGCCGAAGCTGCACCTGGCCTCGATCTGGCTGGTGGCCATCGCGGTGAACCTCAGCGCCTGGTTCATCCTGGCGGCCAACTCCTTCATGCAGCATCCGGTCGGCACCCATGTGAACCCGGCCAACGGACGCGCCGAGCTCGACTCGGTATGGACCATGCTCACCTCACCCACCGCCCTGGTGACCCTCGGTCACACCATGGCTGCCGCCCTGCTCACCGCCGGTCTCCTGGTCGCCGGGATCGGCGGTTGGTGGCTGTCGAAGCTGCTGCGAGAGCAGCAGGCCGAAGACGCCGCCGGGTACCGTCCGGCCGTCCGGTTGGGGCTGGGGGTGGCGTTGGTCGCCGCCTGCCTGGTGATCCTCAGCGGCCACACCCAGGGCCAGCTGATGGTGGCCGATCAGCCGATGAAGATGGCCGCCGCGGAAGGGCTGTGCCAGACCACTCACGGCGCCGGCTTCTCGGTGGCTGCCTTCGGCAACACCTGCGAGGAACTCGCCGCCACGAAGTTCATCGAGATCCCGGGATTGGCCTCCTTCCTGGCCACCAACGACGCCACCGCAGCGCTGGCCGGCGTGAACGACGTCGCCGCCGCTGAGGCGGCCGCCTATGGCGCCTACGGTGTCAACGGTTCGGGCTACGTCCCGCCGATCGCTGCGACCTACTGGTCGTTCCGGATGATGATCGGGTTGGGTCTGCTGGCCCTGCTGTTCGCCGCCCGCGGCCTGTGGTGCACCCGCAAGAACGCCACGGTTGCCCAGCAGATCCGCTTCGGACGCATCGCGCCCTGGCTGATCCCGGCGCCCTATATGGCATCGCTGGCCGGGTGGATGTTCACCGAGTTCGGCCGGGCGCCGTGGATCGTGGCGCCCAATGCATCGGCCGACGTCACCGTGCGGATGCTGATCGAGCAAGGGGTCTCGCCGTTCGTCGACAGCTTCGCCCTGGCCACCAGCCTGGTGTTGTTCACCGGGGTGTATGGCGTCCTGGCCGCCATCTGGTTCCGGCTGGTACGGCGCGCCGTCCTTGGTGGCGCGGTCGAGGCCGAGACGGCGACCTCCGAAGCCACTGAACCCGACCACCTCGTCTTCGCGTACTGAGAGGCCATCACCATGGAACCAACTGCTCTGCAAATCGCCTGGTTCGGCATCATCGGCCTGCTCTGGGTCGGCTATCTGGTGCTCGAAGGGTTCGACTTCGGCATCGGCATGCTGCTGCCCTTCCTGGGACGCAGCGAGTCCGATCGCCGCACCATGATCAACGCCATCGGACCGGTCTGGGACGGCAACCAGGTCTGGCTGATCTCGGCCGGCGGCATGATGTTCGCCGCCTTCCCGGTCTGGTACGCCTCCCTGCTGTCGGTGCTCTACCTGCCGGTGGTGCTGATCCTGCTGTCGCTGATCGTCCGCGGCGTCGCCTTCGAGTTCCGCGCCAAGACCACCTCGGCTTCAGGTCGGCGTGCCTGGGAGTGGGTGATCGCCATCGGATCGCTGCTCGCCCTGGTGCTGTGGGGTGCTGCCTTCGGCAACCTGGTGGCCGGTATCGACGCTCACGCACTGTTCACCCACCTGGTGATCACCGACGGCAAGGCCGACCTGGCCGCGTCCACGCTGGTCGCGCTGCCGAGTCTGTCGGTGCTCCTCAGCGCGCTCAACCCGTACGCCCTGATGACCTCGGTGACGCTGGTGGGGCTGTTCGCCACTCACGGCGCACTGTTCTTGGCGCTGCGGACCACCGGCGATCTTCACGATCGGGCCATGGGGGCCGCTCGCACTCTGGCACCGGTGGTCTTGGTGGTGGGGGCCGCCTGGGCGATCTGGACCCAGGTGTCTCGCGGGCCGGCATGGAGCTGGGCGCTGGTAGTGATCGCTGCCCTCGCCCTGATCGGCCTGGTGCCGGTCACCCGCGCCGGACGCGACGGGCTGGCCTTCGCGCTCACCAGCGCCGTCGCGGCCGGCGCGGTCGTGCTGATCTTCGCCTCGGTGTTCCCCAACGTCCTGCCGATCCGGCTGGACGGGGCCGACATCTCTGCGGCGTTCAACACCACCATCGCCCTGGG
>JAJTBJ010000034.1 GCA_021286985.1 Propionibacteriales bacterium
GTCCGGCGTGACGATCGCGCCCATCCCGGTCAACGGCTGATTCATCGAGCCTCCTTCACTCCGGATGACCCCAACCTAACGGGTACCGAAAGCAGGACGGCGTCGCGCCGGCCCCACCCCTAGACTTGCCACGTCCATCACCGACCAGGGGGTTCGATGTCCACCACGCCGGCCAGTGCCCTGCGCTCGCCTGGGGTCTGGGTGGGCTTCCTGGGTGCGGTTCTGGTCGGATGGGCGTCCTGCAATCCGGAGTTCTCCTTTGATCCGCACGGCTGGCCGGCCGCCTGGGTGAACACGCTCGGCCGGCTGGTCGGCGACTACGCCGCCGGCTTCTATCTCGACCGCGGCATGCTCATGGTCGGGGCGGCCGCGCTCGCCTGGGGCTGGTGGCACGTCCGTCCCACCTCCCACCGGGCACCGGTGCACGCCCCCCTGACCTTGGCGTTGTGGTCGCTGCCGCTGCTGCTGGTGCCGCCGGTGCTCAGCCCGGACGCCACCTTGTACGCCGATCTCGGCTGGACGCTGCACACCGGCGCCAACCCCTACGAGGTAGGGCTGGCCGCCAGCGGCGGACCCTACGTCGGTCAGGTCGACCCGCTGTGGGCCGGCTCGGGGGTGGCCTACCCGCCACTCACCTTGAGGTTGGCACAGGCGCTGGTGACCATGACCGGCTTCGATCCCTACTGGGGCGTCGTGGCGTTGCGGCTGCCGGCGATCCTGGCGGTGGCAGCGATGGCCTGGCTGGTGCCCCAGATCGCCGGACGGGTCGGGGTATCGCGCCGCAGCGCGGTCTGGCTGGGTGTGTTGAATCCATTGCTGCTGCTGCATTTTGTCGGCGGCGCCCACAACGATGCCCCGATGGTGGCGGTCAGCCTGGCTGCGATCTGGGTAGCCCTGCGCTGGCCGTCCATGGTCGGTTCGTTGATCGCCGCGCCGGTGCTGGTGGGCGTGGCGATGGCGTTGAAGCAGCAGGGCGGACTGACCGTGATCGCGGTCGCCGGACTGCCGGTAGCCGCCCAGCTCGCGGCCCTGCCCCTGCTGCGCCGGCTGTGGCTGCTGGGGTGGCGCACGGCGATCGCCACGGTGGTGGCTGCGACGACCTTCGTGGTGATCAGCGTGGCCAGCGGGCTGGGCTTCGGCTGGACCAAATGGCTCGATCTGATGGGGCTGGCGGCCACTCCGGCACCGCTGGTGCTGCTGGCGAAATTCGTCGGCTTGCTGGTGCAACTAGGCGGTGGCTCCTACACCGGCTTCCTGGTGATCGCCGGAAAGGTCACCACCGCAATCCTGCTGATCGTGCTGATCTGGATCGCGGTGCGCTTCGCCGATCGTCCGCTCGCCCTGGTGGCGTGGGCGTCCCTGGCGATCGCCGTGCTCGGCCAAGCGCTGCACCCCTGGTATCTGCCGTGGAGCCTGGCCCTGCTCGGCCTGGTGCCGCTGACCCGCACGCAGCGCTATGCCGTCTTCGGCCTGGCCATCGCCTTCGGCATCTGGAACGCAATCCAAACCGCGATCTGGCACGGACGGTACTGATGGCTCCGCGGGCGTGGCAGGATCGATGACATGCGGGTAGCCATCGGTGGAGCGACAGGGTTGCTGGGCTCTGCCCTGACCCGCCGACTCACCCGTGGCGGCCACGACGTCGTCCGACTGGTGCGAGGCACCCCGCAGACCCCGGACGATCGCCGCTGGGATCCCGACGCCGGCCGGATCTCCTCCCCCGGCTTGGACGATGTCGACGCCGTGATCAACCTGGCCGGCACCCCGATCGCTGGAGGCCGCTGGACCAAAGAACGCAAGGCCGCGATCCGGCGCTCACGGGTGACTTCGACTTTGACCATCGTCACCTCACTCAGCCCCGACGGCCGCTGCCAGCGGCTGCTGAACGGGTCGGCGGTCGGCTACTACGGCGACACCGGTTCTGAGGTCGTCGACGAGTTGTCGGCCAACGGTCGGGGGTTCTTGGCGAGCGTGGTGCGCGACTGGGAGGCCGCCGCGAGCCACTCACCGGTTCCGACCGCGCTGCTGCGCACCGGCCAGGTGCTGGCCCGTGACGGCGGCTACCTGGGCGCGATCTGGCCACAGTTCGCTGCCGGTTTGGGGGGACGTGTCGGCGACGGCCGTCAGTTCTTGAGCTGGATCAGCATCACCGACCACGTCCGGGCGATGGAGTTCCTACTCACCAACGACGTCACCGGTCCGGTGAACCTGGTCGGACCGCGGGCGGTGTCCAACGCCGAGTTCACCCGCACCTTCGCCGACTACCTCCACCGTCCGGCCGTGGTGCCGACGCCGTTGGCGCCACTGAATGTGATCTTCGGGCGCGAACTGGTGCGCGAGCTCCTTCTGGGCGGGCAGCGAGTGGCACCGGCGCGGCTGGCCGAGGCCGGATTCGAGTTCCGGCACAAGACGCTGGCCGAGGCGCTGAGCTCGCTCGGGTGAGGCGGGCGGGCGAGGATAGACTGGCCGCCTCACGCTGACAGATTGGTGGCCTGTGTCCTTTCCGTTGTCTCCCGCCGGAGTACCCGAACCCTTTGCCGCGCTGGGCCTGACATTCGATGACGTTCTGCTCCAGCCGAACGAGTCGGAGGTCATCCCGTCGTCCGCCGACACCACCACCCGCCTGAGTAAGCGGATCACCCTGCGGGTACCGCTGGTCAGCTCGGCGATGGACACCGTCACCGAGTCGCGGATGGCGATCGCCATGGCCCGCGAAGGTGGCATCGGCATCCTGCACCGCAACCTGGCCGCTGAGGAGCAGGCAGAGCAGGTCGACCGGGTGAAGCGCTCCGAGGCCGGCATGATCGATCAGCCGATCACCACCTCGGTCGAGGCCACCATCGGCGAAGTGGACGAGATGTGCAGCCGGTTCCGGATCTCCGGGGTGCCGGTGGTCGATGCCGACCTGCACCTGTTGGGCATCGTCACCAACCGCGACATGCGCTTCGAGGACGACCCCAATCGTCCGGTCGGCGAGGTGATGACCCGGATGCCGCTGGTCACCGGCCACCCCGGGATCAGCTCCACCGAAGCCCTGGCCCTGCTGGCCAAGCACAAGATCGAGAAGCTGCCGCTGGTCGACGCCGACGGCAAGCTGCGTGGCCTGATCACGCTGAAGGACTACGTGAAGTCCGACAAATACCCGCTGGCCAGCAAAGATCCCCAGGGTCGGCTGCGGGTGGGCGCGGCCATCGGCTTCTTCGGTGACGCGTGGGAGCGGGCGATGATGCTGGTCGACGCCGGCGTGGACGCCATCATCGTCGACACCGCGCACGGCCACACCCAAGGCGTGATGGACATGGTCCGTCGACTGAAGTCCGACCCGGCCGCGCGCGAGGTCGACATCATCGGCGGCAACGTGGCCACCTTCGCCGGGGCGAAGGCCCTGGTCGAGGCGGGCGCTGACGGCGTGAAGGTCGGGGTCGGCCCCGGCTCCATCTGCACCACCCGGGTGGTCTCCGGCGTCGGCGTGCCGCAGGTCACCGCCATCTGGGAGGCCGCCCAGGCCTGCCGCCAGGCTGGTGTGCCGGTGATCGGTGACGGCGGCCTGCAGTACTCCGGCGACATCGCCAAAGCCCTGGTGGCCGGCGCTGACACCGTCATGTTGGGCTCGCTGCTGGCCGGCTGCGATGAAAGCCCCGGCGAGCTGGTCTTCATCAACGGCAAGCAGTTCAAGTCCTACCGCGGCATGGGCTCGCTCGGCGCCATGGCCAAGCGTGGCCGCAAGATGTCCTACTCCCGCGACCGCTACTTCCAGGCCGACGTCGAGGGCGACGACAAGCTGATCCCCGAAGGCATCGAAGGCCAGGTGCCCTACCGTGGCCCGCTGGGGGCGGTGGCCTACCAGCTGATCGGCGGCCTGCGGCAGTCGATGTTCTACACCGGCGCGGCGACCATCGACGAGCTGCACACCAAGGGACGGTTCGTCCGGATCACGTCGGCCGGCCTGCGGGAATCGCACCCCCACGACATTCAGATGACTATCGAGGCTCCCAACTACTCGGCACAGAACTGAGGGAACAATGACCATGATCGAGATCGGGCGCTCGAAGCGCGCCCTGCCGGTGTTCGGCTTTGACGACATCGCGATCGTGCCCACCCGCCGCACCCGTGGCATCGAAGAAGTGAACCTGAGCTGGAAGATCGACGCGCTCACCTTCGACTTCCCCATCGTGGCCGCCCCGATGGACTCGGTGATGAGCCCGGACACGGCGATCGCCATGGGCAAGCTCGGCGGGCTGGGCGTGCTCAACCTCGAAGGCCTATGGACGCGCTACGCCGATCCGCTCCCGCTGCTGGCCGAACTGGCCGGCATCGATGATCCGGTGGCCGCGACTCGGCGCATGCAGCAGCTGTATGCCGAGCCGATCAAGGCCGAGCTGATCACCGAACGGATGAAGCAGATCCGCGACGCCGGCGTGCCGGTGGCCGGTTCGCTGTCGCCGCAGACCTGCGCCCAGTTCGCCGATGTGGTCGAGAAGGCCGGCGTCGACTTCTTCGTGATCCGCGGCACCACGGTCTCGGCCGAACACGTGTCGAAGGTGTGCGAGCCGCTGAACTTGAAGGAGTTCATCTACGAACTCGACGTGCCGGTGATCGTCGGTGGCTGCGCCACCTACCAGTCGGCGCTGCACCTGATGCGGACCGGCGCGGCCGGCGTCCTGGTCGGCTTCGGTGGTGGCGCCACCAAGCGCACCCGCAACGTCCTGGGCGTTGAGGTGCCGATGGCCTCCGCCCTGGCCGATGTCGCCGAAGCCCGCCGCGACTACCTCGACGAGTCCGGGGGCCGCTACGTCCATGTGATCGCCGATGGCGCACTGGGCAAGTCCGGTGACATCGCCAAAGCGATCGCCTGCGGCGCGGACGCCGTCATGGTGGGCTCTCCGCTGGCGCGGGCCAGTGAAGCCCCTGGTCACGGCTACCACTGGGGCCCGGAGGCCTGGCACCCCACCCTGCCGCGGGGCGAGCGGGTGAAGTTCACCGAAGTCGGCAGCCTGGAGGAGATCCTGGTCGGCCCGTCCTACGTGGCCGATGGCACCATGAACCTGGTCGGCGCGCTGCGCCGAGCCATGGCCACCACCGGCTACACCGAGGTGAAGGAATTCCAGCGGGTCGAGGTCGTCGTTCACGCCTGATGGGCTGATGTCGCGATGACGCCCGTGGAGGTCTTCCTCACCGCCGGACTGGTCGCCACCGGCGGCGCTGTGGTGGTGCTTGCGCTGGCGTTGGCTCGCAGCGAGCGGCAGCGTCGCCACGCCGTGGCCGCGCGGGCGTCCGCAGTGGCCGCGCAGCAGCGCACCGCCGAACTGGCGGTGGCCGCCGAGCGCCTGCGGATCCTGCGAGAGATGCACGACGTGATCGCCCACTCGTTGGCCATCATGATCGCCCAGGCCGACGGCGGCTCCTACGCCAGCACCGACGCCGAGGCCGCCAAGCGTGCCTTCGGCACCATCGCCGAAACCGGACGCGGCGCACTGGCCGACACCCGACGCATCCTGGGCATCCTCAAGCACGGCGAGGATTCGGCCCCCGAGTTGGCGCCGGTCCCCGACACCGGCCTGGACGAGCTCGCGGCGCGCTATCGCGCGACCGGGCTGGACGTGTCACTGATCCGGGTGGGTGAGCCGCGAGGCCTGCCGGCAGGCAGCCGGACGGCCCTGCACCGGATCACTCAGGAGGCGCTGACCAATGTGCTCAAGCACGCCGGTGACGATGCCCGGGCGATCGTCACCGAGAATTGGCGCGAGGCGGCGGTCAGCCTGACCGTCACCAGCAGCGGCGGCACCAAAGCCTCGGCCACCGATCCGGTGACCGGCGAGTCCCTGGCCGGGGTCGGAATGGGGCTGATCGGTATGCGGGAGCGCGCCGAGCTGCTGGGCGGCAGTCTGGTCGCCGGGCCGACCGAGGACGGCTTCCGGGTGCGCGCCGAACTGCCCTACCGCTTGGAGGAGGAATGATGAACGAACCGATCCGAGTGGTGCTGGTCGACGACCAGCAACTGGTGTCCGCCGGTCTGGCGATGGTGATCGGAGCCCAGCCCGACATGGTGGTCGCCGGGCAAGCGTCCGACGGCGCCGAGGCCGTCGCCCTGATCTGCCGGCTGGCGTGCGACGTGGTGCTGATGGACGTCCGGATGCCCCACCTCGATGGCATCGAAGCGACCCGGCAGATCCTCGCCCACGCCGACAGCGTCGGTCGCGAGGCGCCCAAGATCGTGATGCTCACCACCTATGACCTCGATGAGTATCTGCTGACCGCGATCCAGGCCGGCGCGTCCGGCTTTCTGCTCAAGAACGCCCCGCCCACCGATCTGCTGGCGGCGATCCGCACCGTCCATTCCGGGGACGCGGTGATCGCACCGTCGGCCACCCGGCGGCTGCTGGGCCATGTCGCCAACGGCGGGCCCACGGTGCCCGACCCGCGGCTGGAATGCCTGACCGAGCGAGAAACCGAAGTGCTGGAGTTGATCGCCCAGGGCCTATCGAACGCCGAGATCTCGGCCGCGCTGTACCTGTCGGAGACCACGGTGAAGACCCATGTGCGGCATCTGCTGGCGAAGCTGCGGCTGCGCGATCGGGTGCAGGCGGTCGTCTTCGCCTACGAGTCGGGCCTGGCGCGCGCCCGTCCCACCCCCTGACCGGTTTCGCGACGGCCCCCGGGCGACCTAGGCGACGCGAGTGCCGGGAGTGAGCTTGCCGTAGGGCACCGACAGGCGTCGCACCGCGACCCAGAAGAACACCACGCCCAGCAGGAAGTGGAAGCCCAGCCCCCACGGCCAGATCGGCGACTCGACGTTCACCACCGTGCGCTTCACCGGGCTGACGTTGACGACCGTGCCGTCCGGCCCTTTGACCACGGCGTTGCCATCAGCGTCCCAATCCACGGTGTACCCGGGAAGGTCGGAGTAGTAGCTCGAACACTCGTCGACCTCGCGCGCCGACGGCACCGCCATGGAGCGGACGGCGTAGCGCACCGCCGCCAGGGGGTCGTTACTCAGCCGTTGGTAGGACTTCAGATCGGTGGACACTCCCGGCGGTAGCGGCGCCGCATCGGCGACCACCACGAACGGATTGGCCACCAGCATCCACCAGACCTTCTCCGGTTGGGGCTGGTAGGACGGCCGCTCCCACCAGGTGCACTTGTCGACCGGTGCCGGTGGAACCTCGGCGTCGGGATGCTCCTTGAGGTAGTCATCGACGTTCTTGGCGTACTCGTCCTGGGCGTCCGGGGTCAGGCCCCACACCCGCTCGACCTGCGGGCTCACCGTCAGCATGGTCGCCAGGCCGAAGACCACGACGGTGAGCACCGAGAGCACGATCACGCTGATGTAGGTCATGGCCGCGGCCCCAGCGGCCCGAGAAAGCAGCGCCGACCAGCCCAAGCCGATCGCGGCCACGATCGCCACCTCGGCCAGCACCACCAGAAAGACCACCAGCACCTGCCAGATCGAGATGCTCCCCAGCACCATCGACCAGGCGATGAAGGGCGTGGCGACCAGCACGAACACCGCCGCGGTCAGCCAGGCGGCGATCAGCCGCCCGGTGGCCAGGTCGAGCGCGCTGAGCCGGGTGGCCTGCAAGGTGGCCAGGGTCCCCGCGGCGCGATCTCCATTGATGGAGGTCGAGGTGAACGCCGGGGCGATCATCAAACCCAAGCCCAGCACGAAGTAGGTGATCAGGCCGAAGGCCATCGGCCCGCCGGGCCCAAGATCGGTATCCGGGTTCCCCCAGTTCTTCGATGCCGCCCAGATCACCAAGGTGGTGACCGCGCCGATCAGCAGGAACCAGCCGACCAGCGCCCAGATCCAGCGACGCGACCGCACCCGCTGGCGCAACTCCAGCTCGACGACGGTGCGCAGGCCATTGAAGGAAAGCCGCCAGGCGCTCATACCCGCTCCTCGTTCAAAGCCAGATAGGTCTCCTCCAGCCGTCCAGCCAAGGGGGCCACGGTGTGCAACCGAACGCCGGCGCCAACCGCAGCGCGGATCAGTTCGCTGGCCGAGTCGGCCCCCGCCAACGCCACCGTGACCTCACCGGTGCCCGGACCGGCCACCCACGGGACACCCGCCTCGTCGAGGAAGGCCCGCAACTCCGCGCCGTCGACGGCTTCCAGCCGCCAACCACGGCCCACCGCCGCCGGCTGTTCGGCAGCGGCCAGGTCGACCGTCCGTCCGCGGGAGAGGAAGACGGCGTGGTCGTAGAGCTCCTCCAACTCGGCCAGCACGTGGGAGGAGACCAGGATCGTCTTACCCTCATCGGCCAAGCGGCGCAGCAGGTCACGCAACTCCACCCGTGAGCGCGGGTCGAGGCCCGAGGCGGGTTCGTCCAGCAGCAACACCTGCGGATCGTGGACGAGCGCGCGAGCCAGACCGAGCCGCTGCTTCTGCCCGCGGCTCAACACCCGTGCCGGGGCGTTGGCGAACTCCGACAGATGCACCAGCGCGAGCACGTGGGCCACCCGGGCCGGGGTGGCCGACCGTTCCAAGCCGTAGGCGTGGGCGAAGGTGGACAGGATCTCGGTGCAGGTCAGCGCGTCCCAGGTGCCGAAGACGTCAGGCATCCAGCCCACCTGCGAACGCGCCGCGAGGTTGTCGGCAACCACGTCGTGACCGACGATCCGTGCCGTGCCGGCGTCGGGACGCAACAGCCCCGACAACAGCAAGAGCAAGGTGGTCTTGCCCGAGCCGTTCGGGCCGATCAGGGCGGTCACCGCGCCGGCGGGGGCGGTGAAGGTGATGCCGTCGACGGCCCGCACCTCACCGAAGGCCCGCTTCAACTCGCGGGCCTCGATTCCGGGGGCAGCAGCGGCAGGAGTGAGGTCGGATTCCTCGGTCAGGACTGCGCTCATAGGCCCAGCCTAGAAAGTCCACAGCGCCGACACCTCGTCCCCGGCGGCGAACCCGGTCGTCCTTGAGGACGAGCCGACGCCCGGCCCCACCGTTAGGGTGAGGCCGGGCGTCGGGCGTTCAGCAGATCAGGGCTGGGGAGCGACGTTCTGGTACTCCAGGTCGGCCCCGGTACCGCCGCGCAGCTTGTCCTTGCCCAGGCCGCCTTCGAGAAGGTCGCGGCCGGAGTCACCGAACAACCGATCCGCGCCGGCCTCGCCGAGCAGGTGGTCGTTGCCGGCGTAGCCGTGCAGGGTGTCGTTGCCGAAACCGCCGTAGACGGTGTCGTCACCGGAACCGCCACCGAGCCAGTCGCGACCGTCCTCGCCGAAGAGGGTGTCATTGCCCGCGTAGCCGTGCAGCTTGTCGTTGCCGGTGCCGCCGTAGAGGGTGTCGTCACCGTCGCCGCCACCGAGCCAGTCGTAGCCCGCGTCGCCGCGGACGATGTCGTTGCCGGCGCGGGCGTGCAGGACGTCGTCGCCATTGCCACCGCTGATGGTGTCGTCACCGAGTCCACCGGCGATCCAGTCACGCCCGTCGCTGCCGTTGACGGTGTCATTGCCGTCACCGGCGCAGATGATGTCGTTGCCGGCCAGTCCGTCGATCACGTCGTCGCCGGCCAGCGCCACGATCACGTCGCGCTTCGGGGTGCCGGTGATGACGTCGGCGGCGTCGGTGCCGACGATGGTGGCCAGCTTGCCGTGGCAGTAGTAGACCGGCGTCGGGCTGGGGGTCGGGTCGGTGGTCACATCATCGACGGCGTGGGCGGGTACGGCGGCACCGAAGCTGAAGCCAATACCGGCGCCCAGGACGGCCAGTGCGGTGAGGGAAGTCCGAAGGGACCGATTCATGTCACATCTCCTTTAGGGGTTCGACGTGACTCCAGCCTGTCCGAGGCCCCTATCACCTGGCCATCGAATCGGCCCGACCTCCAGCAAACCGCAAGGTAGGCCAGGCTCTCGACGCCCCCACCGAAACCGTCGTTATCACGCGCCAGGCAACGAGCCAGATCGGGACCCCCACCGAAACCGTCGATATGGCGGTCGATTCGGGCCTGATAACGACGGGTTCGCTTGGCCTTCCCGACCGGTACGCGGTGAGAGCCTGCATAACGTCGGTTTCGATTGGCCTGGGCCAGCGGACCGCCCCCAACACAAACGGGCCCCCACCCGAAGGTGGAGGCCCGCTGCAGACAGCGTCAGTGGCTGTGAGTGTGCTCTTCCTCGTCGGCCGGCTTCTCGACCACCGCAGTCTCGGTGGTGAGCAGCAGAGCCGCGATGGAGGCCGCGTTGGCCAGCGCCGAGCGGGTCACCTTGACCGGGTCGATGACGCCCTGGGCAACCAGGTCGCCATACTCGCCGGTGGCGCCGTTGTAGCCGTTGCCCGGCTCCAGTTCGGCGACCTTGGCCACGACCACCAGGCCGGCCTCGCCACCGTTCTCGGCGATCCAGCGCAGCGGTTCGCCCACGGCCTTGGCCACGATCGACACACCGGTCTTCTCGTCACCCGTCAGGTCCAGGCCACCGGCCAGGACGCGCGCAGCGTGCACCAGGGCGGAGCCGCCACCGGCGACGATGCCCTCTTCGATCGCGGCACGAGTCGCGGAGACAGCATCCTCGATGCGGTGCTTCTTCTCCTTGATCTCGACCTCGGTCGCCGCACCCACCTGGATCACGCAGACGCCGCCGGCCAGCTTGGCCACCCGCTCCTGCAGCTTCTCCCGGTCCCAATCGGAATCGGTGCGCTCGATCTCGGCCCGCAGCTGCGCCACCCGTCCGGCGACGGCATCGGCAGCGCCGACGCCCTCGACGATGGTGGTGTTGTCCTTGGTGATGACCACCCGAGCCGCACGACCCAGGACGTCCAGCCCGATCTGGTCGAGCTTGAGACCGACCTCGGGAGCCACGACCTTGCCACCGGTGAGGATGGCAATGTCCTCCAGCATCGCCTTGCGGCGATCGCCGAAGCCCGGGGCCTTGACCGCCACCGAGGTGAAGGTGCCACGGATCTTGTTGACCACCAGGGTGCTCAGCGCCTCGCCGTCGACGTCCTCAGCGATGATCATCAGCGTGCCGCCGGCACCGATGACCTTCTCCAGGACCGGCAGCAGGTCACTCATCGAGGAGATCTTGCCCTGATTGATCAGGATGTACGGGTTCTCCAGGACGGCTTCCATGCGGTCGGCGTCGGTGACGAAGTACGGCGAGAGGTAGCCCTTGTCGAACTGCATGCCCTCGGTGAACTTCAGCTCGGTGCCGAAGGTGTTGGACTCCTCGACGGTGATCACACCGTCCTTGCCGACCTTGTCGAAGGCCTCGGCGATCTGCGCGCCGATCTCTTCGTCGCGAGCCGAGATGGTGGCCACGTTCGCCATATCGGCGGTGGTCTCCACCTCGCGCGACATCCGGACGAGTTCGTCGGTGACCGCGGTCACCGCGGCGTCGATACCGCGCTTGAGGCCCATCGGGTTGGCGCCGGACGCCACCGCACGCAGGCCTTCGTGCACCAGGGCCTGAGCGAGCACGGTGGCGGTGGTGGTGCCATCGCCGGCCACGTCGTTGGTCTTGGTGGCGACTTCCTTGGCCAGCTGGGCGCCGAGGTTCTCGAACGGATCGTCGAGCTCGACCTCCTTGGCCACGGTCACGCCGTCGTTGGTGATGGTCGGGGCGCCCCACTTCTTGTCCAGGACGACGTAGCGCCCCTTCGGGCCGAGGGTCACCTTGACGGTGTTGGCGAGGATGTCCACGCCACGCTCAAGCGAGCGGCGGGCTTCCTCGTCGAACTGCAACAGCTTCGCCATGTGATCGCCTTACTTGGTGATGATGGCGAGGACGTCGCTGGAGTTGAGCAGCAGGTACTCCACCCCGTCGTACTTGATCTGGGTTCCGGTGTACTTGCCGTAGATGACGACATCGCCGACGGCGATGCTCATCGGCAGGAAGCCGCCCTCACCGTTGGCGAGGCCAGGGCCGGTGGCCACGACGGTGCCCTCCTGCGGGCGCTCCTTGGCGGTGTCAGGGATGACCAGGCCAGAAGCGGTGGTTTGGTCGGCCTCCAACGGCTGGACGAGGACGCGGTCCTCCAACGGCTTGATCGTGACTGCCACGTCAAAACCCTTTCGTTCTGCTGGGCTGTTACCGCCCGGTGGTCAGGTGTCTTTCGCAGCCCCGGCGCCGTCACCGACGCTCCTGGGCTGGGTTGGCACCCTCATGGCGAGAGTGCTAAGTCGAATCTATCGCGGCCTTAGCACTCGATCAAGCCGAGTGCCAACCATCACTCAGTTGAGCCGACGCACCACCAACGCGCGGGCACCCTCAGGGGTGGGCGTCAGCACCACGGTGGCCACTCCCGCACCGGACGGACGCAGCCGCCGCCGCAGCGCGGCCGGGTCCACATCGATTCCGCGGACCTTGATCTCCAGGGTGCCCACACCCTGGTCACGGACCCACGCTCGCAGCCGGCGTTCGTCGAACGGCAGCACCTCGATCACCTCGAAAGTGTGGGCGAACACAGTGGGTCGAACCTCGTCGCTGAACAGGTACCCGATCCCATCGGCCGGACGATGCGCCTGCAGCCGGTGCGCCAACTCACCGATCGCCTGCGAGCGGATCACCGCCGGATCGGGCTCATACAGATACTGCGCCACTGAGCCCACCGGCGCGCGCCTGCCCGACACTTCGATCCGGTCACCGGCCGGCAGCAGGACGGCCGCGCGCTCGTCAGTGCTCCACAAGGAGGTCTCCACCAGGTCGCCGTGATGGCTCACCCAGGTGGCGCCCACACCCTCAGGGATCAGCGCGGACGGCAAGCCGGGTGCGGCCTTGATGCAACCGAACCTCCCGGCCAACAGGCCGGTGGCGAAGTCGAACGGCGGCGAGAAATCGGCCACCCGCCAGGTGCGTCCGGCCCCGGTGCGCCGCGCTGGATCGGCGAAGACCGCCGCACCGGAGGCGAGCAGCGATTCGGCGACGTCGGTGGCATCGGCACAGATCACCTCCTGACCCAGATTGGCCGCCGCGAGCACCGCGGTGGCCGGGTCGGCCTCCACCGCCGTCACGGTCAATCCGGCGGCAGCGAAGGCCAGGGCGTCCGCACCCAGCCCGCAGCCCAGATCGACGACCGCAGTGGCCCCGGCGGCGACGTAGCGCGCGGCCCGCCAGGCGGCGACCTCACCACGGGTGGCCTGTTCCAGGCCGTCGGGGGTGAAGAACAGCCGCTCGGCAGCTGCTCCGAACTTGGTCACCGCCCGTCGGCGCAACCCGGCCTGGGTGAGCGCGGCGGCCGCCTGCTCCGGCGCGAAGTCGCGGCGTAACCGGGTGGCCGCAGCCAGCGAACCGGGGTCGGGCTCGGCCTGCGCTGCGGCCAGCGCCGGGGCCGCGTCCGCCGACACCAGCCAGTGCGCCAGATCTACATCCACGCCGACAACCTAATACCGCCCACCCCGGCTGGCGCACCCGTAAGATTCAGCGCATGAAGGTGATGTCGAAGGTGAGTCTGGTCATCGGGATCCTCGCGCTGCTGGTTGCCGCCGGCATCATGGGCTGGGGATCGCTGGACATCTGGGGCAACATGCAGCCCAAGAACAGCATCAACCCCATCAATCCGTTCCCGACGATCTGGATCGCTTTCGGGGTCGGCGTGCTGGGCGGTTTCTTCACCGGCCTGGGTCTGGTCTCGCCGCGCAAGGCACCCGCGAGCCCGATCGTCGCCGAGGAACCGAAGCTCTGAGCCAGGCTCAGTTCCAGCCGAGCCAACGCGCCAGCTGGAAACCCAACCCGGTCAGCCCGGCGAGCATGAACAGTCCCAGATAGGCCAGCACCAGCCGGGTGTCGCGCAGGTAGCACTTCGAACGGGTCAGGCCGGCCTTGCGCGCCGTCCAGTAGCCGGCGAAGCCGACCGCAGCGAACACCACCACCGCCAGCGGGCCGAACAGCCACCCGAGCATCGAGATGGTGGCGAAGATGCACAGCCGCAGCGGATCGAACGGCGCCGCCTCCGCCGCCGGCGGCTCGGGAGCGGCGCAGCCGTTGTTGATGAAGTCGGACGGCTTGGGCCCGGCGATGATGCTGCTGACCTGCGGGGGAACCTCACTCATGTCGACCTCCGGTTGCGGTGCTGAGACGCTGTCGTCCCAGCGGACCCCAGGCTTGCACCGCGCAGAACGGTGCGCACTGATGATCGCCGTTGTCGGCGACGGTGCCCACATGGACGCAGCACTGGGTGAGCCGCTCCTCGATCATCGTGTTGATGTCCTGGAACGGCTTGATGGTGATGCGCTTGATCCGCTCCCCCAACAGCTTGCGCATTCGCTCCTCCCCGCCGGGCAGCTTGGCCGAGGCCAGCGTGGTCAGCGTCGAGATGCCGAGGTCGCACTGGGTGCAGATGTTCTGCCACAGCTGCCCCGTGCGCGGGTTGGTGAGCGCGGCCTGTTCACTGAGCAGGTCGAGCATCGAGTTCTTCATCAGCTCGCGAAGTTGCTTGGGCAGGTCCCGATCGGCGACGCGGTTGGCCAGCGAGTCGGGATCCAACTCCAGCCACGCCAACAGTTCGTCGTGGCCGACCAGTGCGGCCAGTGAGCGCCAGGTGCCGGAGTCGTCCTGCAGGAGGTAGCCGACCGACGAGCAGTGCGGGTGTGAGCACGGCAGCGCGGTCAGGTCGTGCCATTGGACGGCGTTGCCGGTCTGTGGGCCGAGCCGGGTGAGAACGCCGGTGTGGGTGAGCCGATCGAGCGGATCAATGCCGCTGCCACGTCCGGAACCGAACACCGGCTGAATCGCCACGCCGCCGATGAACGGGGTGTTCAGCGCCTTCATCACCACCGCGCCGATATCGCCGTCGTTGACGCCGAGGGCAGCGGTCATCACCAAGGTGGTGAAGATCCCCGCCTCGCTCAGCCGCTGGATGGCGCGCTCCTTGAAACGGGTCAGGTCGGCACCGCGGTGATGGATCGACGCCTGGGGCGAGGGTCCGTCGTACTGCAGGTACACCTCCAGGCGGCTGCGATGGCTCTGCAACAGCGCCAGCAGTTCATCGTCCTCGGCGATCTTGAGCCCATTGGTGTTCACCATGATCCGCACGATCGGGCGGGCGACCAGCTCGTCCAACAGTTCGGCGAGCTGCGGGTACAGCGTCGGCTCCCCACCCGAGAGCATCAGCACATCGAGCCGGTTCTCTTCGCGGGAGAGCTTCGCGTCCACGTTGGCCAACACCTCGGTGAGCGGCGCCATGCCGGTCAGCTGTGGGCTGGAACCGGCGAAGCAGGTGGGGCACTTCAGATTGCACACCTCGGTGATGTCGTGCAGCAGGATGCAGGTGTGCTGGGTGTGGAACGCCGGCAGGCCGTAGGCGAACGCCTCGGGCATGAACCGGAAGTTGTCGGCGTGGTCGGGGATGTGCACCTTGGTCGGCGCCTGCCACTGCTCCAGGTACCGCAGGATGTTCGCGTCCTCGTCGTAGAGGGTGGTGATCATCCCGTGGGTCGGGCAGGCGCGTTGGAGCCAGACCTTCTCGTCTCGCACCAGCAGCACCCCCGACAGGCGCTGGACGTCGGTCAGTGCACCGTCGGGGTCATGACACTCGGGGCAGTAGGCCGTCACGTAGCGATGGATGCGGTCACCGCGCAGCGGCTGACCGGGGCCGAGAGTCGATGAGGGCAGCCCAATGCGCAGGCGGTTGGTCACAGAGAATCCTTCACGTCAGCGAACGGTGCCCGCACCGGCGCCGACCAGAAGTGCCACGCACAGCCCGCCGGCCACCAAGATGGCAACGCCGATGCTGATCAGCAGGCCGGCGCCCGTCCGCGTGGTTCGGGGGATGACGGCCAACACGATGCCGCCGACCAGCAGGACCACCGGCCACGCAAGACTCGCCAACCCCAGGACACTCACCACATCGCTGGCAAGCGGGAACGTGCCCGTGCTCGCGGCGATCAGCCCGCCATAGATCAGGACGCTGCTGACGAGGCCGATCGCCAGTCCCAGCCAGATCGATCCTCGCGGGCCGGAGGGCACGGGCGCGGGCGGGTAGGGGCCTCGTGGCGGAGGCGGAGGCGGGGGCGCTGAGCCCATCGGCGGCGGGGGCGGCGGGGGCGGAACAAAGCCCGCCTGCGGCGGGGCGATGTACGACGGCTGGCCGGCGCCAGGTGCAGGGTGCTGATCAGCCATAACGATTCCCCTCGATAGCGACCGACGAACGAGCTTTGGAGAACACCGCTCTCAGCCGCCAGCCTAGTAGCGGCAACATAGCCAACAAGAACCACTGAGGGCGAGACAATCCCCACCACACAGCCTCGTTTCCGCGGACGAACTCCACACCGAAGCGGAAGAGTGCATAGGCGGCCACGTAGACGATGAACAACTCCCCCGGTTTGCTCAGCGAGTCCCGATGCCGCCATAGCCACCAGAACGCCACCAGCTGAAAGACAATCTCGTAGGCGAAGCTCGGGTGCAGCCCGACATCGGCAACGCCGCCGACCACCGCCGTCTGGGCGGGAGTCAGCACGATGCCCCACGAGCCACCGGTGGGGATTCCCGGGTTTTCGGTGAGCAGGCAGCCCACCCGTCCGATCGCCATCGCCAAGGCCACCGCCGGGGCGAACAGGTCACCGGTGGAGGCTTTGTACCGAGTGATCAACTTCCCGATCCACACCCCGATCCAGGCGCCGACCAGCCCGGCCAGGATGCTGCGGTTGCCGTCGGTCCACCACAACGCGATCGGCTCGTTCTGGCGGGGATCGATGAACTGGAACCACGTCCCCAAGCGCGAGCCGAACGCCCCCAGTGCCACGCTCAGGCCTGCGATCACCCACAGCCGATCGTCGTGGAGCCCCCGACGGTGACGCTCGAAAGCGAACACCGCCAGGCCGGCGGCGATGCCCAGGGTCATGAAGATCCCGTGCACCAGCCCATCGCCGGCGAAAGGCAGCCCGATCATGAGCAGAGGCTAGCGGGCGGTGCCACCCGACTGAGGCACACATGCCACGTCCCGCCCCACCCGAAGGCGGAGCGGGACGTCACAGGGTGGGTGTCAGATCGCGTCGATGATCGCATTCAGCGTGGCCGACGGCCGCATCACCGCATCGGTCTTGGCGACATCAGGACGGTAGTAGCCGCCGATGTCGGCCGGGGAGCCCTGCACGGCGAGCAGTTCGGCGGCGATCTTCTCCTCGCCTGCCACCAGCGCCTCGGCGACCGGAGCGAACTTCGCGGCCAGTTCGGCGTTGACGCTCTGCGCGGCCACTTCCTGAGCCCAGTAGGTCGCCAGGTAGAAGTGGCTGCCCCGGTTGTCGATCTCGCCGGCCTTGCGGCTGGGCGACTTGTTCTCGTTCAGGAAGGTGCCGGTGGCCCGGTCGAGAGTGTCGGCCAGCACCTGAGCGCCGGCATTGCCGGTGGCTCCGGCCAGGTGCTCGAAGCTGGAAGCCAGCGCCAGGAACTCGCCCAGGGAGTCCCACCGCAGGTGGTTCTCCTTGACCAGCTGCTGGACGTGCTTGGGGGCCGAGCCGCCCGCGCCGGTCTCGAACAGGCCGCCACCGGCGATCAGCGGGACGATCGACAGCATCTTGGCGCTGGTGCCCAGTTCCAGGATCGGGAACAGGTCGGTGAGGTAGTCGCGCAGCACGTTGCCGGTCACCGAGATGGTGTCCAGGCCCTGACGGATCCGCTCCACCGACAGCTGGGTGGCCTCGGCCGGGGCCAGGAAGCTGATCTCCAGGCCGGTGGTGTCGTGATCGGCCAGGTAGGTCTTGGCCTTCTCGATCAGCACCGCGTCGTGGGCGCGGTTGGCGTCCAGCCAGAACACCGCCGGTGCGCCGGTGGCCCGGGCGCGGGTGACGGCCAGCTTGACCCAGTCGCGGATCGGCACGTCCTTGGTCTGGCAGGCGCGCCAGATGTCGCCGGTCTGCACGTCGTGGGAGATGACCACTTCACCAGCGCCGTTGACGACCTGGACGGTGCCGTCGGCGGGGATCAGGAAGGTCTTGTTGTGGCTGCCGTACTCCTCGGCGGCCGCCGCCATCAGACCGACGTTGGGCACCGAGCCCATGGTGGTCGGGTCGAAGGCGCCGTTGGCCTTGCAGTCGTCGATGACGACCTGGTAGACGCCGGCGTAGCAGGCGTCCGGGATCACCGCGAGGGTGTCGGCCTCGGCGCCGTCCGGGCCCCACATGTGGCCCGACTGGCGGATCATGGCCGGCATCGAGGCGTCCACGATCACATCGGAGGGCACGT
>JAJTBJ010000035.1 GCA_021286985.1 Propionibacteriales bacterium
CACCTTCGACTCGAAAGCCGCGAGTGCGGTGAGGGGCCGTCGGACGCCGACGCGATGTTGGCCGCGCAGGCGTGGCGCGGCCTGATCAAGGTCGGGGAGCCCCCTCCTCCCCCCGACCTTGACGTTCCTGGGGGTGAATCAGACCGTGGGGGCCAACTCCGCCAGACTGGAGTAGGCGATCTGGGCGCGCCGCTGGAGCTCCGAGCCGGCACGACCCGGATTGGCCGGGTCGCCCTGGCCGAACAGTTCGTCCAGATCAGCAAACAGCGTCTCCAACACGTCGAGGACGTCGATCGGCCAGTCGGTCGGGTCGTCCTGGTAGAGCTGCAAGAACAGGGTCTCGAACTCGCGGGCCGAAATTCGCTGATCGATCACCATGCGCATGAGAAGTGAGTAGGCCGACAGTTTGGGTGTCAGCGCCGTGACTAGGGTGGTGCTCATCTGCTCTCCTTGCGCCCGGGAGCCTCTACGAGCCAGCCCCTACGAATCCCGTAGCGCCATCACATTCCACCACCCGGGCTCCCCGATACCGTCCAGCCAGGTGGCTAAACCCGTTGTCCAGTTGGCCAATTGTGTCTGCTACTCGGGGTTCCGCTCATTGACGATCAGACCAAGAACGTGCGCTCGCGCGGCCAAGCTGGTGCGATTCTCGGCGTCGAGTTTGCGCATCAACGCCGCCACGTGGAGCTTCACCGTCGAGGGCGAGACGAACAGCTTGGCTGCGATCTGCGCGTTGGTGTGGCCGCGGGCCAAGAGTTCGAGCACTTCCCGCTCCCGGGGCAGCAGCCGAGGCGGCTGCGCCACCACCCGGGACGGGCTCCAACGGCTCACCAGGCCCGGCGGGACCACCGACAGCCCGGCGTGGGCGGCCCGGACCGCTTCGACCAGTGCGCTCGAGCGGGTGGTCTTCAGCAGGTAGCCGGCGGCGCCGGCCGCGAAGGCGTCCGCGATGATTTCGTCCTCGTCGAAGGTGGTCAGCATCACCACTCGAATGTCGGGATTGGCTTCGGTGATGGTCCGGGTGGCAGCGATCCCGTCCACCTTGGGCATCCGAATGTCCATCAGCACCACGTCGGGGGCCAGCTCGAGGGCGTGGGTCACCGCGTCCTCGCCGGTGGTGCACGCACTCACCACTTCGATGTCGGCGGCCGCGGCAAGGTACTCGGCGAGCGCCTCGCACACGATCGGTTCGTCGTCGGCGATCATGACCCGAATCGGACGGGGCGACTGCTCGTTCATCAGGCCGCCTGCTCTGCCATCGGCAGCCCGACGCGCACCACCCAGAGGTGATCCTCGGTGCCGAACTTCACCGTGCCGCCGGCGCTCTCGATGCGCTGCTGCACCCCCCACAGCCCCATCGGCTGGGCCGAGGCGTAGTCGTCCTGGTGAGTGGGGCTGTTGAGGAAGGTCAGGTCGGCCCGTGCGTCATCGATGTGGACCAGGATGCCCGCCGGCTGGGCCGGATCACCGTGACGGACGATGTTGGCCGCAGCCTCGGCGGTCACCGCCGCCAAGGTGGCCGACTGCGCCTCTGTAAGCACGGCCAGATCACCTTCCACACTGACGGCGGTGTTGAAGCCTTCGGCCCGCAGCGACTTCTGCGCCGCGGTCAACGCCTCGGCCAGCGACGTCCCCCCGCTCAGCGCCTCGACCGACGCGGACGGATCCCGCAGCAAGCTCATCATCAGGCGCAACTCGTCGACCCCTCTGGTGGCCGCTTCGCTGATCACGTCCAAGTCGTCGGCGGTGGCGCCCCCGCGTAGGCGAGCGCGTTCGGAGGCCATGGCGACCTGGGTGAACGATCGGGCCACTGTGTCGTGGAGTTCGCGGGCCAGCACCTGGCGCTGCAACTGGGCCTCGGCGGCGTGCGCTCGACGCAACGCGGTGGTGTAGCCGTAGGACGCGTTGCCGATCAGCCACACCACGCCGATGAACAGCGCCCAGACCAACATGCTTTGCAGGACGCCGGTGACGTCCGGGGCATACAACCCCGTCACCCAGATCAGCAGCGGGTAGTAGATGAGGGTGAACACGCGGCGCAGCACGATGTCGCCGCGCATGCCGGCACCGAGCAACACGTACAGTGCGGCGTACTCGTTCAGGGTGCCCATGTCGGGGGGCAGGAAGCCCCGAATCGCCAGGAACACGGCGAGCAGACTGGCACCGGTCTTGGGCCAGCGCACACCGAGCGCCGCAAAGCTGTACGCGAGAATGTCGAGCCCAACGCCGAGCGGCGTTCCCTCGGGGCCGGTCAAGATCACAATGAACACGATCGTCACGGCCGAAAGGACCAACTCAATACGGCCCGGATTCAGCAACAAACGCACCCCTGCACCCAGCCTGCGCCACGGCGATGCCTTGACCACCGATCCTCCTCATCCGAACGACCGCTCTCGCTGGCCGTTTCCCCTGCAGCAACCTAACGCAACTGGCCGACAGTGCAAGACCACCGCTGCCCAGTTGGCCAATTCTGCTGGCCAGCTAGGCAATTCGTGGTCCCATCGGCCACTTCGTCACGGCCGACGATCCACCATCAGCTATGCGAAAAGCGATGATCCTGCTTGTCACCCTGGTTGCGATCGGTGCTGCCGGCGCCGCCGTAATAGCAATGCTGCGTGCCCGCGACGACGATGACGAGCGCAACCTGCGAGACATCTGCGACGTGCTCCCGTGGTGGCCGGGCTGCAAAAAGACCTCTTAGCTAGGGGATTCAGCTCCGATCGACGGGGACGGCTGGACGTGAGCCCAGCAGCCAGCGGGTTCACGTCACGACTCCACGCGGCCTTCTGAGGCCTCGCGACACACAGGGAGGCGAGTTGCCTAGTCACAACAGGCTTTGCTCGTTTCAATTGCTCACGTTTCAAATAATTCGGCCAAGATATCCACACCCGCTGGCGTTGTCCACAATTTCCGGAACGCGTTGGGAATTAGTACTGTCGGTGTTCTAGCATCGCCTCAATCACCGCCCTTCCGTCGGCTAACCCCGGTCCGACTAGGACGGTGACAGGGGAGACGGCCATGGGGGATACCACTCGCGCAGCAATCCGTCCACGACGGAATGTGCGCTGGATCGCTGCGGGAGTGATGGCCATCTGCCTAGGAGGTTTGGGAGCCGCACTGCTCTACGCCAACCTGAGTGGCGCGGCTTCGGTGGTCGTGATCAAACACACCGTTTATCGCGACCAAGTGATCACTGCCGACGATTTAGGAATCACGGCCCTGGCAGCGCCTCCCGGCGTGGAGACGGTGTCAGGTGACCGGCTAGGGGACATCGTCGGCAAGACGGCCCTCACGGATCTGGGTGCAGGTGGGCTCCTGAGCCCGCAAGCTTTCGGGGATCCCGTGATGGCCGAGGGAGTCGTCCGGGTCGGGCTTCGGCTCGAACCCGGACGACTCCCAAACTCGGCGCTCCCGCCAGGCACCAGCATTCAGCTCGTGCCGGTCGCCCGCGAAGGAGCTGCGGTTCCTGGAGGCGGCAGCGTGGCCGGCGTCACCGCGTCAGCGCCAGTACTGCAGACCGACGGTTCCACCCTGATCGATGTCACTGTCACGGCCGCTGCCGGTGAGCGGGTTGCCCAACTCGCTGCCGCCGGGCAGTTGTCGATCATCCGACTCGCCCCGGCGTCGCGATGAGCATCTTCGTTCTCGCCAGCGCGGCCCATTCGCCCGGGGTGACCTCGCTGGCCGTCGCCCTCACCGTCCACGCGGCGCAGCCGACGCTCCTGGTGGACGCGAGCCGTGAGCCCGACCAATCGGTGCTCGCTGGCTACCTCAGTGGTACCGACCCCCAGGGCCGAGGGCTGGGTGGCCTGCTGCAGGCGCATCGGGAGCGACAACCGGCTGAATCCGTCCTGGAGTCCTTGACCCTCCCGCTTGGCGATACCGGGGTCTTCCTCCCCGGCTTCACCCACCCGGGCATGGTCGCGCTCTTCAACCCGGTGTGGGCCGATCTCGTCGGCGCACTGGAGGCTCAGCCACGGTCGGTGTTGGTCGACCTGGGACGCCTCGGGACCGAGGGGTTGCCGCTGCCACTGATCGCGGCCGCCACCGGCGTCCTCGTGGTCACCAGAACGTCACTGCCCGACCTCGCCGCGTTGCGCCTGTACCTGCCGCAGTTGGTCGCCGCGGTCGGCCCTGAACGCGTCGGGTTGGTGCTGATCGGCCCGGGTCGCCCGTACAGCGGCACCGAAGTGCAGCGCAGTTTCGGGGTGCCGATTTGGGGTCATCTGGCCTGGCAGCCAGAGGAGGCTGCGGTGTACTCCCACGGCACCGTCCCCAGTCGACGGCACCTCACCTCGTCCTATCTCGGCGACGTTCGGGCCCTCGACCGCCGCTTGGCTGATCGTGACGCCGCCCACCGGTCGCTGGTCGGAGCCCGCCGATGAACCGGCTCGCGGACGTCCGGCTCTTTGTCGACGAGGCACCGTTCGCGCCGACCCATCGAAGCGACGAGCTCGTCCGCGCCCATGCCGAACCGGTGATCGACTGGCCGCTGGTGGTCGCGCTGCGACGCAAGGCCTCGGAGCTGATCACCCACGCGGCCGCCGACCTCGATCCGCTCAGCGAAGCCGATCGGCGTCTGCTGGGACGGTCGATCATTCGCCGCGTGGTGCGCGACCACGTCGAGCGGTTGAGCGCCACCGGCGAGGCGCTGTGGCCGGTGGAGGTGGAGCACGCCTGCGCGCAGGCGGTGGAGAACGCGATCTTCGGTTACGGACGGCTCCAGCCCCTGTTCGAGATTCCGGATGCGGAGAACATCGAGATTCACGGCTGCGACTCGGTCGTCGTGCAGTTCGGTGACGGTCGGCGGGAGACACGTCCGCCGGTCGCTGATAGCGATGAGGAGTTGGTGGAGGCGATTCGCTTCCTCGGGGAGTCGGTGAGCCCGGCGAGACCCTTCGACGACACCCATCCGATGCTCACCCTCGCTCTCGGCGACCGATACCGCCTGCACGCGATCGGCTTCGGTCTGAGTTACCGGCCATCGATCACCATTCGCCAGCACACGCTCACCACAATCTCGTTGGCTGAACTCGCCGAGGGCGGCATGATGCCACCCCACCTCGCCGAGTTCCTTCACGCTGCGGTGCTGGCCCGGAAATCGATGGTGATCTCCGGCGATCAAGGCGCCGGAAAGACCACTCTCCTCCGAGCGCTGATCGCCGCGATCCCCGACAACGAGCGATTCGGCACGCTGGAGACCGACTACGAATTGCTCACTCACCTGCAACCGAACCGGCGCAACATGCTGGCCTTGCAGTCACGAGTGGGCATGGGCGAGATCGTGGCCGGACGGCGGCTGGGCGAATATACGGTTGCCGACTTGATTCCTGAAGCGCTGCGGCAGAATCTCTCCCGCCTGGTGGTCGGCGAGGTGCGGGGTAGTGAAGCCGGGGCGATGTTCGAAGCCATGACCGCCGGTGCGGGAACGCTGTCTACCACCCACTCCCACTCGGCCGCCTCCACCATTGACCGGCTGGCGTCGCGGGTTGCACAGGGTGGGGTGTTATCTGTGGATGAGGCGTACCGGCAAATCGCACACCACCTTCACCTGCTGATCCATCTGCGGCTCGTCGATGACACCTGGCGGGGAGGAACGCGCCACCGCCAGGTTGCCGAAATTCGCGAGCTGACTGGCGCGATCGAAAACGGACGCCCGGTCACCCATGTCGTCTACCGCAGCGAATCACCTAGTCAGTACGAGTTTTATCCCAGCGCTGAGCTGGTGAACGAGCTGGCGTCCTTCGGCTTCGGTGGTGTCCGGTGATCGCCCTCGCCGCACTGTGCGGCGTCCTAATCGCGGGCGGCCTGTGGGCCATGTTCGTAGGTATCAACAGTCATATCCCCTCCGTCCCCAAGTTATCCACAAAGTTGTGGACAACTCCTGTGGACAAGCAGCGGCAACGAGCCGTGGTCGTCCTCGCCGTCAGCCTGCTCATTGGCGTTGGCGCTGCCGCACTCACCGGCTGGTGGCTGCTGCCACTGATCGCGCCCGCTGTTGCCTTGGTGCTACCACTGCTGTTGTCGGCTCCACAGAATCGGGAGCTCGAACTGCTGCAGGCCATCGACCGATGGGTGCGGATGCTCGGATCGCTCCTCACCACGGGCCGATCAATCGTCGACGCGGTGCGAATTTCGTCACGCCAGGCACCGGCGCTGCTCACACCCGCCCTCCGCAGGCTGGCCGTCCGCCTCGACGAGCGTTGGACCATCGATCAGGCCCTGTGGGCTATGGCCGACGAGCTCGACAGCCCCGACGCGGACGCGGTGCTCGCAGCATTGGCGCTCGCCGCCCAGCGTGGCGGTACCGGTGCCAGCGCCACCCTGGCCGCCCTGGCCGACAACCTCCAAGATCGGCTGCGAGCCCTCCGCGAAATCAGCACCGAGCGTGCCAAGCCCCGGTTCGTCGTCCGTCAGGTGACGCTGATCACGGCCACCGTGCTCGGTGTGGCGTTGATCTTCGGGGGCACCTTCTTCGCGCCGTTCGGCAGCCCGATCGGACAACTTCTCCTCGGTGTTCTCGTGGCCTCCTACTTGGGGTCGCTACTCGTCTTGCGACGAATGACTCTCCCCCGTGGCAGGCAACGAATCCTCGGCAGGCCGGCATGAGTCCGGTGCTGGTGGCCGCCCTGGCCGGCACACTGCTCGCCTTCGGGGTGTGGGCGATTGCCGGAGGCGTGCTGGTGCCGTTTGCGCCACGATTGGGTGACGCCTTCGATCTCCTCGACGGGCGACTCCCCGCTCACACTGCGCCCGGCCCCGACCGCCTGGGCAACTGGCTGCAGGCCCGCGTGCGACGTCCGGCCTCTCCGGAGACCCTGCGGCGCCTTCGGCTGTTGGGACGCAACCTCGAACGCCACTTCACCTTCAAGGCCGTAGGCCTGCTCATCGGCGGCCTCGTCCCGCTGTTTCTGGGAGCGATCGGGGCAATGGCCGGCGGCGTCGGCTTCGCCGTCATCGGTCTGGCCTCGATCCCACTCGCCGCGCTGGGCTTCTTCCTCCCCGATCTCCTGCTCGCCTCGGGCGAAGCCGCCGCCACCGAGGACGCCACCGAGGCCCTGCTCAGCTACTTCGACCTGGTCACCTTGGAGCGGCTGGCTAACCGCTCGGGGCCGCAGGCCCTGCGCGCGGCGGCCGCGGTCAGCGACATCACGGTGTTCGTCGCGATCAGGGAGGCGCTGGAACGGGCCCGGCTGGAACAGCGTCCGCCCTATGGCGAACTCACTGCGCTGGCCGGCGAACTCGGCCTACCCGCGCTCGCCGACATCGCCGACGTGATGAGCCTCGACGAAGCCGGTGCATCGTTGGCCGGAGCGCTGCAAGCGCGCGTGCGCGAGTTGCGGGACGCGCACCTCACCCGAGCGAAGGTCGAGGCCTCGGCAGTGTCGGAGCGAATGACCTTCTTCATGGTCATCCCGGCCCTGGTGTTCGCCGGCTTCTTCCTGATCCCACCGATCCTCCGGCTCATGGCCGGCTGAACTCTCACCACCCCACGAAGGAGAACTGATGAGAACCATTCACTGGTTGGTTGGGCTACTTGCCGGGCCGCCGCTGCGGCGCGATGAACGCGGCTTGTCGCAATCGACCGAGATCGCCATCCTCACCGGTGCCGTGGTCACCATCGCGGTGACAGTCGGCGTCGCGATCACCGCGTATGTGAACGCCAAGTTGCCGCACCCGTGAGTCAGCGCGGGGTGACGGAGTCGACGCAGTGGGCCGTGCTGGCGCCGGTCTTCCTGTTGCTGGTGCTCGGCCTGGTGCAGGTCGGCGTCTGGCTCCACGCCCGCACCGTCGCGGCGCAGGCGGCCGCCACGGTGGCCGACCTTCGTTCCTTCGGATCCGACGAAGCCATCACTGCCGGGGTACGAGTGGCGAGGAGCGGCGGCTTGGAGGAGGTGTCCATCCAGGCCAACACCGTGGGAGACGTCGTGGTGGTCACCGTCTCCGGCCGCGCACCGCTCTTCTTCGACGTCGGCCAGGGAGTGATCGTGGAGAAGGTCGTGATGCCCAGGGAGGTGATCCGATGAGTCAGCGCGGCACGCTTACCGTCGAGTTCGCTCTGCTGGTGCCAGCTCTGGTGTTGTTCTTCGGCCTCGCCGTCGGCGGCGCGCGGGTGTGGATGGCGCGCACCACCGTGGAGACCATGGCCGGCGCCGCCGCCCGCGCAGCCGCCATGGAACGCACGCCCGACGCCGCCATCGCCGCCGCCGAACATCTCGGCACTCTTCAGGCCACGACCAGCGGGCTGCACTGCACCAGCCTTCGCCTTCGCGTCGACACCGCCGATCTCGCCCTCCCGGTGGGCACCCCCGGATCAATCAGCGCAGGCGTCGACTGTGAGGTTCCGCTCGGTGACGTCTTGGTGCCGGGATGGCCCGGCACCGTACGAATCTCGGCGTCGGCCAGCGCCCCGCTGGACAGCTATCGAGGGAGGAAATGATGCGGTGGATCCGCGGCGGACTCGCCGCTCTCACCTTGCTTGCAGCGATCTTCGGGATCCCCTCTGCCTTGGTCACATGGGGCAGCTACCCCCACAACGTGGCCGCGCTTCGTTTCGATGATGGCTCGGCCCTGCTGGCCGTCCTGACCGTGGTCGGCTGGATCGCCTGGGGGATCTTCACCATCGCCACCGTTGCCGAACTCATCGCTCAACTCGGTGGACGGGTTGTCCAGCTTCCGGGCCTGAAGTCGACACAGCTGCTGGTCGGTGGGCTGATCGCGCTCGTCATCGCTGCCCTCCCGTTGACTCGAGCTGCGTTGCCGGCGCCGCCCCTGACCGCGTCCGGACCAGTGCCGGTGTTGGTCGACACCGCTCCCGAGCCCGTGCCAGTGTCCACCCCTGATGCCGTGCCTGCGACAGAGGCCGCTATTCAGAACCCCGGCTACACCGTGGTGGCCGGCGACGACTTGTGGACGATCAGCGAGCGGCTACTCGGCGATGGACGTCAATGGCGAATCCTCACGGCCTTGAACCCCGCCCTCAGCGACCCGCTGGCCGAACTCACCCCGGGCACCGTGTTGCAGGTGCCGGAGGCGACGCCACTGAAGGTGACTACCGCCGCGACCACCACGCACGTGGTCGAACGCGGAGACACCCTGAGCGAACTGGCCGAAGAGCACCTCGGCGCAGCGTCTCGGTGGCCGAAGATCGCCCAGGCCAACCCGATCATCGAAGACCCCGACCACATCGAGATCGGCTGGAAGCTGGAGATCCCTGGGGTGGCGAAGCCGCCGGTGGCCGAACCTGAGACCACCCCTCCGAGGTCTACCCCGTCGACGCATCGTCCCGATGCGGATCCCGATCCGCTACCAGCGCCGACGACGAGCACTGCCGAGACTCCCACCTCCGCCACCGCTATGGCGCCGGCCGAATCGGTCGACCCGGCAACGCCGCTGACCATCGGCACCCTGGCCGCCGCTGCCGTAGTCGGCAGCTTGGAGTTGCGTCGGGTTCTGCGTCAGCGGGAACGGGCGCTGGGTCGACACGTCCCACCGGCCAGCGCGGCGGCCGACCGACTACGGACCGCGCTACGCGCTGGCGAAGACCCGGACGCGCTGACCGCACTGACCAACGCATTGCGCCTTGTTGGACGACACTGCCATGCGCACTCACTGCCACTGCCCGCCCTGGCCAGCGCCCGGGTGGGGGCAGATCGGCTGTGGCTGGATTGGGCGGAGGGGGCGGGATCGCCACCGCCCGGCTTCGACGGTGACGACCAGACCTGGGATATCCCGATCCTCAGTTGCCCGCCGGCGGCGGACGCCCCGTGCCCTTACCCCGCTCTGGTGAGCCTCGGCACCGCCGAGGACGGCGAAGTCCTCCTGATCGACCTGGAGCGCCCGCGGGTCCTCGGAGTGTCCGGCTCCGCCGATCAACGGACCAATGCACTGTCGGCCATGGGGGTGGAGTTGGCCTGCGCGCCGTGGAGCTCCGAGGCCCGCATCGTCGCCGCCGGCGACGGTGCCGCACTACTGGCTCTCGCCGGCGACGACCGGGTGCAGGTGGCCAGCACCGAATTGGGCCTGGCCAAGCTGCGCCAGGTGATTGCCCGGCGTCGGGCTGCGTTGGCGAGAGTCGACCTCGGTGAGTTGCGGGTGGATCCCGAGCGCGCCGACGCGGTGGCCGCCTACATCTTCTGCTTCTTCGACGATCTGGCCGCATCAATCCTGGCCGAAGTGGAAGCCCTGTTGGACGGACCGGCTATCGGGGTGTCGGTGATCACCGGCGCCACTGAGGACGCCCCCGCTCAGTGGCAGGTCGGCGGTCCGGCGAGTCGTCCCGAGGGACGCTTGGCCGGGCGTCCGGGCAGCCTCGCTGCGCACACGATCGACGCCGATGTCCGCGATCAGTTGGGCGAGTTGTTCACCGATCCAGGGGTTGAACGTGCGCCGTGGTGGAACGACCAGAACGTGTACCCGATGCCGAGCCGGGAGGGCGACGAAGTGGAGATCGTCAGATTGTTGGAGCCGACCGCGCACCCACGGCTGCTGCTCATCGGCCCGGCTGAACTGCCGGGCGCGGCCGGCCCCGAGCCGACACGCTCCAAACAGCAACTCATCGAGCTCTGCGCCTGGCTGATCGAGCATCCGCACAGCACGGCCGGTCAGATGGCGGCGGGCATGGCGGTCGCCGAAAGTACCCGGCGTTCGAACCTCAGCCGGCTGCGCAACTGGCTCGGCAACGATCCGGACGGCGAGCCCTACTTGCCTGACGCCTACTCCGGACGGATCAGCCTGCACCCAGGGATCACCTCCGACTGGCAGCAACTGCAGCTGCTGCTCGCTCCAGGAGTGCTGCACCTGGCGGATTCGACCCTGGTCGCCGCGCTGGAGTTGGTGCGTGGCGCACCGCTGGCCGATGCCGCGCCCGGGCAGTGGTACTGGGCCGAGGAGCTTCGTACCGACATCTCGGCCGCGCTGCGCGACGTCGGCGTGGTCCTCACCGACCGTGCCTTGCAGGCCAACGACCTCGACCTTGCACGCTGGGCGGCGGCGCGGGCGCTCATCGTCGCCCCCGAGGACGAACTGTTGCTGGCTGCGCGAATCCGCACCGAACATCAGGCCGGAAATGTCGCCGACGTCGAGCGCCTGGTCAACCAGGTCACCCGCCAGGCCCGCGTGCTCGGCGTCGACCTGATGCCCGAAACCATCGAGCTGTGCCAGCAGGTGATCGAGGGCCGCCCTCGCGTCCGGGCCTGATCGCCTGGCCTCAGACTTCTGGATGCCGCGCCCGCACCGCCTCCAGAAGGCGAGGGATGTCTTGGCGCGCCGCAGCCACAAAGCGCAAGTAGTCGGATGGGGCAAGTGATCCGTCTACCCACAGGTAGAGGTCGGGGTCGTCGCTGTCGTCTGGGCCTACCAGAATCACGTCACAGCCACCGAGCCCTCCGTCCGCCTCGATGCACGCGCACCAGGGCGCCGGACTAGCCGCTTCCACCCGCGCAGCGATCTCCGTCAGGAACTCAGGCCGGGCCGACTCGGTAGAGGTTGCCATCAGATACAGCCCGTGAAGATCACCGACGCAGTGGGCGACGAATTCCACGTCGCCTGGGGCGGCCGGCTCAGAATCGCGCGTCACCACCATGACCGACTCGACGCCGTTGGCGAGCACTCGAACGCCAGTCTGTTCGCTGCCCTGATTTGACGTGGCGAACTCCACGCCCGCCACCCACTTCAGGTGCGCCTCGATCTCGCTGAACTCATCCACGCGACCAGTATCTGACCTGCCAAATCGATGGCGGACGAAGCGCACCGCTCAGAACAACCCCAGCCCCAAGGCCTCGGCGATCTCGGCGTGGGCGCGGGCGCCACGGACGGTGTTGGCGGCCTCGTCCAGCAGGGGCGAGAAGCCGCCCAGGCCCAGGCGTCCGGGAGCGACGGTGACGATGCCACCACCCAGGCCGGTCTTACCGGGCAGGGCCACGTCGTAAAGCCACTCGCCAGAGATCTCGTACAGCCCCGAGGTCATCATCACCGCGATCACCGGACGCACCACGTGCGCCGGTACCACCCGCACGCCGGTGATCGGGTTCACCCCGCCGTTGGCCAGCGTGGCTCCCATCACCGCCAAGTCGTGCGCGGTCGTCCACACGCACGACTGCTTCGAGTAGATCTCCAGCGCGTCGGCCGCACTCGTGGCCAACGCCCCCTTGCTGGCCAGCGCGTCAGCGAGCTCCCGGTTGCGCACGTTGGTGGCCATCACGTTGGCGTACAGCGCCTCGTCCACATAGAGCTGCCGTCCGGCAAAGGCCGACAACCCGTCGAGCAGGTGCGCCCACTGGGCCGCGGCGTCCGCCCCCGGAACGCGGCTGCAGGTGGCGATCGCGCCGGCGTTGACCATCGGATTCGTCCGGCCGCCCTCGGCGGCCAGCACCGGCTCCACGTCGTTGTACTCGCTGCCGGTGGCGTTCACCCCGATCTCATCGCGAGCCCGCTCGGCACCGATCGCGGCACACACCAGCGCGAAGGTGAACGGTTTGGCGGTGCTCATCAGGCCGAAGCCGGCCTCAGCGTCGCCGCGCTCCCACACCTGGCCGCGTAGGTCGACCGCGCACAGCCCGAACAAGGACGGATCGGCGCCGGCCATCGCCGGATAGACCTGCGCCACCTGTCCCTCGGTCAGATCACGGACGTCGGAGTAGGCGCGCTCCAGCGCGCGATCCACCTTGTCGTAGCTCAATGCGTCCTGCTGCACGTTCACACTGCAACCCTAGGGTTTCGACACGCGGCTACGCCGCTGCTCAACCAACTAGGGCCGAGGTTTCGACGAGCTCAACCCAAGGGTTTCGACAGGCTCAACCAGCGGCGAGGCTCACAGCTGGACGGTGATCGTCTCCGTCGGCAGAGCGCCGGCGCCCTTGAACGCGGTCACCTCGATCTCCACCAGGTACGCCCCGGCCAGCGGTGCGGCGGTGAAGGTAGAGGTGGGGTCGATGCCACGGAAGTGCTCGCCCAGCACGTCGACCACCGCATCCCAGTCACCGGAGTTGGGCACGAACACCCGGGTGGAGACCACATCGGCCAAGCTCGAGCCGACCGCGGCCAGCGCGCCGGAGATATTGGCCAGGCATTGCCGCGCCTGACCGGCCGCATCCTCGGGCATCACCCGGGTGGCGTAGTTGATGCCGGCGGTGTTGGAGACGAAGATCCAGTCGCCCACCGCCACCACCCGGGAGTACCCGGCCTTGGTCTCATACGGGCTGCCGGTCTTCACCTTGGTCACAGTGAGCGCGCTCACAACATTCCTCCTGATCAGTGTTGGTGAGGCCTCAGTGTGCGGGGCCCGCATTTCGACTCAGTGACACCGCCGAGACGCCTGTGTGACATCGCCGTCCCCGCCCGCGGACGTTGCCAGCCCTGACACACTGGACGAGAAGGAGGTGTGCGTGGAAATCGCGCTCGAAGTGATCGTCGGCCTGGTCATCGTGGTCGGCCTGATCGGCATCGCCAGCACGCTGCTGCCCGGCGGCCTGCTGATCGGCGCCGCGATCGGGGTGTGGGCAGCCTTCACCCAGACCGCCGTGGGGTGGTGGACGTTCGGCGTCGCCACCGTGGTGCTCATCGTCGGCGCGGTGGCGTCCAAAGTGGTGATGGCCCGGCACACCCAACAGGCCGGCACCGCCAACTCCTCGCTCATCTTCGCTGCGATCCTCGGCATCGTCGGGTTCTTCGTGGTGCCGTTGATCGGCCTGCCGCTGGGGTTCGTCCTCGGCTTGTGGCTGGCCGAGTACGTCCGACTGCGCGACACCCGGCAGGCCTGGACCTCGGCCAAAGTGGGCCTGCAGGCCACCGGGTGGGGAATGCTGATCGAACTCGCCTCCGGGCTGATCGCCGGCAGCGCGTGGCTGGCAGCCGCCACGCTCACCTGAGCCGTCAGCACAGACAACAATGGCCGGCACCCCACAGGGCACCGGCCATCGCGATGATCGAAATCAGATCTTGGTGCACGCCTTAGCCAGGTCGGTGAACGCAGTCTGCACATCCTCGGCGGCGGTGCTGAACTCGTCACTATTCAGGGCGTCGCCACCCTTCTGCAGCAGCTCCGACATCTTCTCGACCCCGGCGATCGCCTTGTCCATCGCAGCGCCGACGTCCGCGTTGGTCACCTTGCCACGCGCGCCCTGAAGATCGCTGACCAGCTTGTCCAGAGCCTTCTGCGCCGCTTCCGGATCACTGGTCGCGCCCGACATCGCCGTCTGGAAGTTCTGCATGGCGGTGGTCAGCTCATTGGACACAGCCGCGCAGGCCTGCACCCCCGTCTGTGAGCCAATGCCCGGAATCATCGAGCACCCCGACATAGTCACGGCAACCGCGCCTGCGGCAATCAGCAAAGCAACTTTTCGCATTGAATCCCCTCCGCTCTCACTGCGACCGACGATGTATCGGCGCGGCCAACTCTAGAGGTGGCCGGTGGGCGAGCGACAGCGCCTCAGCCCCCGTGCCAGCCGCCGCCGTCTGCGGCCACCTGGGCCGTGGAGGTTACGAGCTTGCGAACATTACCCATCTACTAGGGGTGATATGCAATATTGCTCACGAAATCTCGGTTGAATCCGGACCCCGTTGGACGTTCCATAGAAGAGTGCCTCACCGCTAAAGAGGCATTCGGGGGGTAAGAAACATGACACCTGCATCAATGCAGATCGGACGCTGGGCCTTGGCCAGCGCCGAAGCGGACGTACAGCTAGGGGCTGTGCGATCCATGGACGAGCACGCCGACGAACACGCTGAGGCGTCGTCGGCCGAGGTCGGCGACACCGCGTGGACGCTGGCGCGCTTTCACGAGCGCTTCGGCAACCAATGGGTGGCCGGTCGGGTCGTGATCAGTTCAGAAGCGCTGGAGTTCCGTCCGCGTGACTCGGTGAGCGCCGTGCCGTTGGCACTGCGTGTGGGCCAGGTCACCTCGATCGAATCGGTCTCCACCCTGTTCAACAAGTCGATGCGCGTGCAACTCGCCTCCGGTGAGGTGCTCACCTTCCGTTGCCGCACCGCGGCCAGCCTGGTCGAAGGCCTCGAAACCGCCGTCGGTGCTGCCCGCTCGGCTGCCGCCTGACTTTCGTTCCCCACCCAGCAGGCCCCGCTCCACGGAGCGGGGCTTTGCTTCGTCCCGACACCCCGCAGGGAAACCCGCAGATCATTGACTGACCGACGGTCGGTCGGTGTAACGTGGACGACGTGGTCGGTGCCGTGTGCGCACCACCACGGGAGTAGCCATGACCACCGCCGAAGCCGCAGCTCCACTGCCGAAGGTGCGGGTCACCAAAGACCCGGACGTCCGCCGCGAGGAGTTGCTCGACATCGCCCTCGACCTGTGTCGCACCCACGGGTTCGACGCCCTGAGGGTGGAGCAGGTCGTCCAACGCGCCGGCGTCGCCAAGGGCACCTTCTACCACTACTTCGCCAGTAAGGACGCGGTGCTGGAAGCCCTCGTCCAGCGCTTCGGGGAGGGCCTCTTCGACCAGCTCGAGGCTGCGTCCGCCGGTGAGGATCGGCCGGCGTCCGAACGCCTGCAAGCGGCCATGCACGCCGCCCAGAACTTCAAGCTCACCCAAGGCGACGTGCCGTTGGCCGCACTGCTGCAGCGCGAGGAGAACCTGGCGATCCGGCACCGGGTCTACCGAGCCTGGCTCGCCGACGCCCGCCGCGTGCTGCAACCCCTGATCAGTGACGGCGTCGCTGATGGATCCTTCGACGTCGACGACGCCGCCGGCGCCACCGACATCGTCCTGCTGCTCTGGTTCGACGCCGGCGATCGGCTCTGGGAGCGCGCGGGAGCGGCCACCAGCGCCGAGGAGTTCGCCGACATCATGCTGTCGGGCAGCCGCTCCATCACCCAAGCCCAAGAACGGGTGCTCGGCGTCGCGCCCGGCACCTTCTCCGTCCCGACCACTCCCGAGATCGTCGCCATGGTCTCCGAGCTCTTCCACACCCTCGAGGGGAAACAGTCATGAAGCGCAAGACCGTCATCGCCATCGGTGTCGCCACTGCGGTCGTCGTCGCCATCGGCGGCGGCGTGGCCTACTCCGCGGCGAACAACCGTCCACTGGTCGGAGTGACCACGGTGGCCGCCACCACGGTGAACGTCACCGCCAGCGCTCCGGGCAAACTCGTGCCCGCCCACACCTCCGGGGTGTATCCGCCCGCCTCCACCACCCTGACCGCCGTTCTGGTGCGCGACGGTGCGGCGGTGAAAGCCGGCGAGGTGCTGGCCCGACTCGACACCACCGGGCTGAAGCTGGCCGTCGCCCAAGCCAAGGCGGCCTACAGCCAGGCGCTGGCCCAATCCGAGGCCGTGAGCAACGCGGTGCCATCGTCGGCCGAACGCTCCGCCGCCAATCAGGCAGTGAGCGCAGCCAAGTCCCAGGCCGACACCGCGGCCCGCAACTACGCCGACTACCTGGCCGCCTACAACGCGGCCACCCCGGCCGACCAGGCCACGATGGTGGCGACCCTGCGCACCTTGAAGAGCGCCAAAGCCACCGCGGACGCCGCCGTCAAGACCGCCTCGGCCACCGTCACCAAGCTGTCCCGCGCCTCCCAGGTGTCCCGGGCCCGGTCGGCGGCCAGCGACGCGATCAGCGCCGCCGCCCAAGCGCTGAAGCAGGCTGAGCGCAACCTCGCCGACGCCGAGTTGACCGCACCCTTCGACGGCACCGTCACCGTGCCCGCCTCCGTCGAGCCCGGCGCCGGAGTCACCGCCGGCGTCCCGGTGTTCACCGTGGTCGACCCGACCCGAATGGAGTTCGAAGCGGCCGTCAACGAGACCGACATCGCCACGATCAAGACCGGTCAGACCGCCTCCGTCACGCTGGACGCCTTCAACGATCCGTTCACCGGCACGGTCACCGCGGTGCAGTCGGCGCCGCAGCAGACCGCCACCGGCGGCGTGGCGTTCGGGGTGCGGATCAGCCTGAACGCCGGCAGCTCGCGCCTCTTCCAAGGCATGAGCGGATCGGTCGACATCACCACCAACTCGATCCCCGACGCGATCGCCGTCCCTGTCGAGGCCGTGGTCAGCAAGGGCAGCACCAACACCGTCTTCGTGCTCGACGGCAACGGTGTCGTCCACGCCCGCACGGTCACCGTCGGGGCCTCCACCGACACCACCGTGCAGATCGTCAACGGGCTGTCGGTGGGCGAGCAGGTGGTCACCACCGGCGCGTCCGGACTGAGCGACGGCCAGACCGTCCGCACCAAGTGAGCCGGGACATGACTGCCATCGTCGACGTCCGTGGACTGACCAAGGTCTACGGCAGCGGGCCGTCCCAGGTGACCGCGCTGGACGCGGTCGACCTCACCGTGCCTGAAGGCCAGTTCCTCGCCGTGATGGGGCCATCCGGGTGTGGAAAGTCGACATTGTTGAACCTCCTCGGTGGGCTGGACACACCCACCGCCGGGGCGATCACCATCGACGGACACCTGATCGGCGACCTGCCCGACGACCAACTCACCGAGCTCCGTCGCCGACGGATCGGCTTCGTGTTTCAGTTCTTCAACCTGATTCCGGTGCTGAACGCCACCGAGAACGCGTCTTTGCCGCTGCGGTTGGACGGCATCAAGGACGCTGAGTCCCGGGCGTCCACCTGGCTGGAACGAGTCGGGCTCGGCG
>JAJTBJ010000036.1 GCA_021286985.1 Propionibacteriales bacterium
TCTCTGCGGCCGGGCTGTTAGCCCGCTCAGGTTCGGCCATGGCCGGCCTCGGCATGGTGCTGATGGTGTCGTCTCTCTACGGCAGCTACGCCTTGGCCGGCACCGTGGTCGCAGCCAACGCCACCGCCTGGGCGGTGGGTACCGCAGCGCTGGCCAATCTGGTCGACCGGTTCGGGCAACGCCGCGTGATGTACCCCTCGACGCTCATCTCGGCGATCGCACTGGCCACCACCGTCGTGCTCGCGGCCAACCAGCTCCCCGCCTGGACACTGTTTCCCCCGGTGATCGTGGCCGGTCTCACCGGTGGATCACCCGGAGCGCTGGTAAGGGCCCGCTGGAACCATGTGCTGGACGATCCGGGCCGGCTGCATACCGCGTTCTCCTTGGAATCGTCACTGGACGAGGTCACTTATGTGGTCGGTCCGGTGGTGGCCACCGCGTTGGCCACCGGCGTGCACCCTGTGGCGGGGATCGCGGTCTCGGTGGCGCTCACCTTGGTCGGCGCTCAGTTCTTCTATTCTCAGCGGGCTACCGAGCCTCCGCCGCACCCCCATTCCGATCACGCCGGCACGTCGGTGTCCCGCCCGGCATTGCTGATCGCCGGAGTGGGTCCGGTCGTGGTGATCGGGTTACTCCTGGGCTGCATCTTCGGCGCTATCGACGTCAGCGTGGTCGCCGCCACGACCAGCTGGGACGTCCGGGCAGCGTCCGGAGTAGTGCTGGCGGTGTTCTCCTTAGCCTCGGGCATTGCTGGCATCACCTACGGAATGCGCAGTTGGAAGTCTTCAACCCTGCGCCGCTTGGTGATCGGAATGCTCGCTCTTTTCGTGACCACGGCCTTGCTGCTGGCCGCCTTCAACGCGGTCAGCCTGGGTCTACTGGGGCTACTGCTGGGAGCGACCGTCGCACCTACCCTCATCAACGCCAACACTCTGATCGGCCAACTGGTACCCGCCTCCCGATTGACCGAAGGTCTGGCCTGGGTCGGTACCGGGATCGGGATCGGTGTGTCGATCGGCTCGAGCGTGGCCGGAGTGATGATCGACCACTCCGGCTATGTGGCCGGGCTGGCGTCGGTGGCCGGTTTCGGCACGATCGCCGCAATACTCACCATCGCCAGCGTCTCGCGGCTCCGCCGCGCCATCGCCGCCGTCCCCGACCCGGCCGATCCGGACGTCGTGGGCTGAGTTCAGCCGGCCAGGACGTCGAACAACGCCCGGGCCAACGCGGCCGGAGCGTCCTCCTGCAGGTTGTGTCCGCCGACCAGGCGCAGCACTGGCGCCTGCGGCCGGACCTCTTCAAAACGTGCGACGGCCTCGGCATCCAGCAGCGACATGGTGGCGGCGATCAGCGCGATCGGCACCGGAGCAGCCGCCATCACCGGCCAGGCCGATTCGGCGTCGGGCACCCGCAGCCCGGCGCCCCCGAGCACCCCGAAGTGGTGCTTCCACACCACTCGGCCGTCGGCGGCCAGGCGAGTGTTCAGGTACACCGCACGTTCCAGCGCGTCGCGATTGCCGCCCAGCCCGAACGCCAACGCTCGTTGCACGATCTCGTTGCGGGATTCGAACGACGACGGCCCGTCGAGGAACGCGGCCACGCTCTGCGCCGCTTCGGCGCGCAACGGCAGGATGTCCACCAGCACCAGCTGGTCGAACTCCGGCGTGCCGCGAAGCAGCTCCACCGCGATCAGCCCGCCCAAGGAGTGCCCGACGAAGGACGGGCGCGCCACCAGCAACCCCCGGGCGCGGGCCGCGGCCAAGGCTTCGGCTACCGGCGCCGCCAGGGTGGCCGGGGAGTAGTCGGCGTCCGGACGCCAGGGCGAATCCCCGTGTCCGGGAAGGTCGAGAGCCAGAAAGCCGACCGACGGATCGGGCCAGGCCAGCACGGTGGCGTCCCAGGTGTGTGCGTTCAGCGCCACCCCGTGGGCCAGGACGACCTGGGCCGGCGCTTCTCCCCAGCTCAGCGCACTCACCTGCTCGGTGAGGTCGACGCGCCGTACCGTGGGCAGCACGGCGGCGCGGCCCACGGCGGCAGCATCATCGGCCAGGAAGGCGAACTCGTCGGGATCGTGTGCGATCACCGGATCAGGATTGTTCACCGGCACAGCATTCGTCACCGGCCCCGTCCACAGCAAGCCGCACATCGTGCGCGGTGGCGACTCAGCGCAGGAACAACGCCCGCGCCGGGCACAACTTCACCGCGAGCGCGCCCGCGTCGGCATCCACATGGTCCTCGACGATGATCGGGTAACCCCATTCGTCCAGGGCGATCGAGGCCGGCAGGGTCTGGGCGCAGACGCCGTGACCGGAACACAAGATCCGGTCGACGGCGACGCGTCGATGGTCAGCCGAGCTGGGCATAGCGGCGTCCTCCTGCCTTGGTGCAGTGGTTCTCGGCGTGCTGAGCGAGTTCGGGGCCGAGCGCTCGCAGCGCGGACTGGGCGAAGCGGGCCACCCCATCGGGATGGGCACAGGCACCACGTCCACCGAACTGGCCCAAGCGGCTGACCAACTGCCAGTGGGTCTCGCGGTTGGGCTCGGCGCTGAACCGCGCCCAGTCCGCCGACAGTGCAGGCAGGCCGAACATGCATGGGCCACACTGGCCAGCTGACTCCCCCGCGCCGAAGGCGATCATCCGGCTGGCCACCTCGACCGGGCAGTCATCAGGGTTCCAGACGTTGATGAGGCCAGGCCCCATGGCACCGCCGAAGCGCTTCATGCCGGGGGTGTCCCAGGTGGCCGAGCGCACCTCGTCCGCGGTCAACAAGATGCCGCCCATGCCGCCGACACCGACATACTCGGCGTCGCCGGGCAGGCCGCCGGCCTGGGCCAGAATCGAGGTCAGCCGGGTGCCGGCCTCGGACTCGTAGACGCCGCGGCGAGCGACATGCCCGCCGATGGCCACCAGTCGCGGTCCGGGCTCGTCGGCGGTGCCGAAGGAGCGGAACCAGTCCACCCCATACCGGTTGATCTGGGAGATCCGCCACAGCGTCTCGGCGTTCAACACCACGGTCGGACGGATCCGCTTGCCTTGGCTGTCACGTCCGCCGAACACGAACGGCGCCCGCTTCGCCAACGGACGGGCATCGCCGCCGTGCGCCAGCGAGATCAGTGAGGTTTCCTCACTGGACACGTAGCGCTCCGGGGTTTCCAGCACCGGCAGGCCGGCCTCGGCCAGCAACCGGGCGGTGGTCGTACCGCGGTGGGTGGCGAACAGGGTCTTGGCTTTGCGGCGACCGCCGGTCACCAGCGAGACGCCTTCCAGCAACTCGGGCAGGTGATTGGCCACCACCCAGGCGTCCTTGGCGGCACCAATCTCGCCGTCGCAGACGTTCACGATCAGGCGGGCCCGGTTCTCCCAGGCCGCCTTGACCTTGATGGCGCTACTGAAGGCGGCGCCGCCGCGTCCGGTCAGTCCGGCAGCTTCGATCAGATCAACGATGGTGGTCATGACCACTCCTGGGCAGCGATTTCGGTACGGCGATGACGGTCGGCGAAACTGGTGGCGACCCGCCAACTGGCGAACAGGCCGCCGATCACACCACAACCCAGGGTGATCAGGCGCAGCACCGGCTGATCGGCGGTGCCGAAGCTGAAGCCGTGGATCACTGCGATCAGCCACATGCCGTAGGTGGCCCAGTGGATGAAGCGCCAGTTGCGCTCAGCGATGCGGTGCCGCAGGAAGCTGGTCACCAGGATGGCCACCAGGAGATCAACGCCGATGGCGCCGAAGCCCACCAGCAGTGGCTCGTACTCGGAGATGAAGGGCACCACCACGGCCAGCCAACTGATGTTGACGAAGCCGTCGACGATCGCGGTGATGATGTGGGTGATCAGGAAGACGAGCATTCCCATCGACAGCCAGCGATGGATACCCATCGCGACTGTGGCACTCGCGCCGTCGGGACGGCGCCGTCCGGCGGTGACTACCCCGAGAATCACCACCACGGTGAGCAACACCATGCTCACCACGCCGGTGGCCCGAGAGAGGTACCACAGGGTCGATTCGCCAAAAATCACTTCTCCTCCTGCTCATTGTCGGTCTGCGGCCAGCCCCCGGTGAACACCGGGGTGCCGTCCAAACGCTCTAGTCGGGCGGGGATGCCACGGGCCTGCAACCAGTCCACCGCGTCGTCGGCCAGCACAAGGGCGGCCGTGGATGCGGCATTGGCTTCCAGCGCGGTCGCTGCCACGCAGCTCACCTGGCCCCAGACGGCCCGGGCGGTGGCGCCCGTGCGCGGGTCGATGATGTGGTGCGCGACGCCGACATCGGTCTTCCACGTACGCAACTGGGTGGACGAGGTGGTGATCGCCTGGGTGGTGATCGCCACGGCCTGACGTTCGGTGCCGTCGGCGGCTTCGACGCCCACCGACCAGCCGTCAGCGGGCACCTCGCCCGAGGTGGCGATGTCTCCACCGAGATTGACCAGGAACCCGCCGGGCAGGTGCAGGGCCAGCAGCCGAGCGATCTGATCGGCGGCGTGGGCCTTCGCGGTGGCGCCCAGGTCGATGATCGTGCCCTGCGGCACGCTCACCCGGCCCAGGCTGCCGAACACCACCTGCTGCCACCCGGGCACGTCGCCGGCGTGAGCGTGGAATTCGGCGCGCGCCCGGACGGCGTCGACGTCCTGGTCGTAGCCGGTGCTGATCAGCGCCGACCCGACGGTGAAGTCCACCAGGCCGTCGGTGAGTTCGGCGGCGTACAGCGCCGCGTGCAGATAGTCCAGCAGCAGCGGAGAGGCATACCAGGTGGTCTCGGCCTCGGCGGCCTGGGCGGCGAACTTGCTCAGTTCGGAATCGGGCCGAAAGCGGGAGCAGGTGGCGTCGAGTTCGCGCAGGTAGTCACTGGCCAGCGCGACCGCCGCCGCCAACGACTCCGGTCGGGTGACCAGGATCTCGTTGGTGGTGCCGATCGCGCGGAAGCTGGCTGAGGCCACCGAATCGGGTTCGGTGGCGTCAGCCTGCTCATAGGCCAGTGCTGCCATGGTGAATCAGGATCCCTTGGTCTTGGTCTTGGTCGGGGCCGGAGCCGGCTTGGGTGCCGGTGCCGGGGCCTTGGTGGCCTTCGGCTTGGAGACCGTAGTGGTCTTCTTCGTCGTCGTGGTCGTCGTGCGCTTGGTGGCGGTCTTGGTGGCCGTCTTGTGTTCGGCGTCGTCGTCCTCTTTGGTCTTCGTCGGGGACGGCACCATCGACGGGGTCGGGGTGGCGAGGGGGAACTGCTCCTGCGGCTGATCAGCTGCCTCAGCGTCGCTGGGCGGCGTCACGGCCAGCGCGCCGGCGATTCCGCCGGTGGCCAGGGTGCCTGCCGCCATCAAAGCGCCCAGGGTCAGTCTGGTTCTGGTCAGGGCCGGTGTTGCCATTGTTCGGACTCCTCAGGTTGGGGGTGTCGCACGCTGCGACGTCATCCTGATCTCATGCTGGCCAACGTTCCTGTCAATCGCGCTATGGGGGTCTCAGGCCAACCTCAAGTTTGTGTAAAGAAGCCGATTTTCGGCTCACGAACCCCTGGTTGACGTGTGCGAAGTGCCCGTTGAGGTGCCCGGACTGGTCACCGTCGAGGTGGTCGGCGCAGTGGTCTGTCCGGTGGTGTCCTCGGAGTCGGCCACCACGGTTCCCGTCGCCGACTGGGTCTGCGGCGCCGTGACCGCCAGCCCGGCGGCGAACACTCCGGTGGCGACGGTGGCGCCGGCCAGAATCCCGGCCAGGGTCTGGCGAGTTTGCGATACAGCGGGCGGGATTGCCATCAGTTCCTCCTGAATGCGTGTGATCTGCATTAAGGATTTGCGGCGTACCTCGGTGCCGGCTGTGGAGGCAGCTAGGTGCTGGCTGTGAGAATCCCCGGCGGCCTAAGGTGGATTTAAGGCCGCGGGCGTCCTCCCCCGCTGCCGTCGGTTCAGCTGGCCGTCGTCAGCGACGTTCCCGGGATGGAGCCGATCAGCGTCTTGGTGTACTCGTGGCCGGGATTCTTCAGCAGCGTCTGAGTCTCGCCCTGCTCAACGACCTCGCCGTTCAACATGACCAAGGCGCGATCGGTCAGATAGTCCACCACCGAAAGATCGTGAGAGATCAGCACCAGGGCCAATCCACGGCTCGCCTTGAGATCCAACAGCAGGTTGAGCACATTGGCCTGCACCGACACGTCCAACGCGGACGTGGGCTCATCAGCCACGAGGACCTGTGGTGAGCAGGCCAGCGCTCGGGCGATCCCCACACGCTGACGTTGCCCACCCGACAGCAGGGCGGGTCGACGTCGAATCACCTCACCGGACAGCCCCACCTCAGCGAGCACCTGTTCGGCCCGGGACGTCGCAACGTCGGCGGAGACCTTGTCCCAGACCCGGAAGACCTCCGCCACCGTGGCCAGCGCCGACAGCATCGGGTTCAACGAGGCGTAGGGATCCTGGAACACCATCTGGACGGTGCGGCGCACCGGATCGCGGCGGCTGACGCTCTTCCAGCGACGGCCCTGCACCAGCACCGAACCTGCCGAGGGCAACAGCGAGCCGACCAGACCGCGACCGATGGTGGTCTTGCCGCTGCCGCTCTCCCCGACGATGCCAACCGCGTCCCCCGGACGCACCTGCAGATTGATACCGCTCGCCGCCGGCGCCATTCCGCGGGCATAGCGAAATTCGGCGTCGACGACATCCAACAACACATCAGACATGGGCGGGAGCCTCCTCGCTCGGATCCGGCCACCCGTGACAGGCCCGAGATCGGCCATCGGCGGCCTGCAGCATCGTCGGCTGCACGTGGTGGCACTCATCGCGGGCGAAGGCGCAGCGGGGGGAAAATCGGCAGCCTGCGGGCCACTGCCCTGGAACGGCCGGCACTCCAGGGATCGTGGTCAGGCGTTCATTACGCCCCCGAGTCGCCGGACGGGCGCCGAGCAGGGCTGCGGTGTAGGGGTGCGAGGGCGTGCTCATCACATCGGCGGCCCGACCGAACTCGACCACGGTGCCGCCGTACATCACCGCCACGGTGTCCGCGACATCGGCGACGACGCCCAAATCGTGGGTCACCAGCAACAGCCCCATACCGGTGCTGGTCCGCAGATCGGCGAACACCTCCAAGATCGCCTTCTGCACGGTGACGTCGAGCGCCGTGGTGGGCTCATCAGCCAGCAGCAACCGCGGACGTCCGGCCAGGGCGAGCGCGATCATCACCCGCTGGCGCATGCCGCCGGACAACTCGTGCGGATAGCGCCGTAGCACTTCGCGCACCTGCGGGAGCCGGACGAGGTCGAGCAGTTCCAGCGAGCGGGCTTTGGCATCGACATCCGGGTCGAGGTGGCTGACGGCCTCGCGCAACTGCGCACCGACAGTCATCACCGGGTCGAGAGCGTTGAGCGACGCCTGCGGCACGAAGCCGATCTCGCGTCCACGCACCCGCGCCCAGCCCGGTTCGTCCAGGTCGGTCAGCGAGACGCCATCGAAGGTGATCGATCCGGCCACGACCTTGCCGTTGATCCGAGGCAGCAGCCCCATCAGCGCCCGGCAGGTCAGCGACTTACCCGAGCCGGTCTCACCAACCAGCCCCAAGACCCCGTTGGTGGGAAGTGACAGCGAGACCTCGGACAGCACGGGGAGCCCGGCGATCTCGACGCCGAGACCGTTGATGCGCAGCAGTTCGGTGTTCATCGCGCACCCCCATCGATCTCGGCCAACAGCGAGTCGGCGATCAACGACAACGCGATGCCGTAGACGGTGACCACCAGGCCGGGCATCACCGTGACCCACCAGGCCGAGTACAGGACGGTCGAGCCGGCCAGCATCAGCGAGCCCCATTCCGGTGCCGGCGGCTGAATGCCGGCACCGATGAACGGCATGCCGGCGATGGTGACCACCGCAACGATGGCGTCCACCACCATGTAGGCGCCCACCGTGGTGGCCAGGTTCGGCAACAGGTGTCGGGCGATGATGCGTGACTTCGAATAGCCCAGCAGGGTGGCGGCGGTGATGAAGTCGCGTGAACGCAGGCTCAGCGCCTCCCCGCGCACCAGTCGGGTATAGGAGGCCCAGTTGATCGCGATGATCGCGATCACCGCTGGCAGTGCACCGCGCGGAAACGGCCCGATCTCACCGACCCCGGAGAAGACCAGGGCAATGGCCATCACGATGATCATTCCCGGGAAGGAGATCAGCGCATCGGTGAAGCGCATCAGGATCGAGTCGGTGAGCGGAGAACTCATCGATGCCACCACTCCGACCAGGGTGCCGATGATTGAGGATCCGAGCACCACCAGCACGACCATCAGCAGGTCGTTGCGGCCGCCGACCCAGGTGCGGACGAAGACATCACGCCCGGCAGTGTCGGTGCCGAACCAATGCAGCCACGACGGCGCCATCAGCGGCTTGCCCGCGATCGCGGTCGCCGTATAGGGCGAGAGCATCGGCACGAAGATCGTGGCCAGCACGATCACGGCGAGCAGGGCCAACCCCAGCGCCAGGGCTCCGCGCGGACGTCGCTGCGCGAACTTCCAGTGCGGCAGCCGGAGCCAGTGCGGGCTGCGGCGGGGCGTCGTGGAAGGAGTCTGTGTGGTTGCGGTCACGATCCGGCCGTTCGAGTACGAGGGTCGATGAGCCAGTAGGCAGCATCAGCCAGGGCATTGAAGAAGATGACGGTGACCGCCGAGACCAAGGCAATGCCCTGCACCACCGGGAAGTCCCGCGCGCCGACAGCCGCCATCATCCGCGCGCCGATCCCGGGGATGTTGAACACCACCTCGACCACCACGGCACCACCGATCAGACCGCCCAGGCTGTAGCCGATGAGGCCGACGATCGGTAGCAGGCTGTTGGGCAGCACGTGGCGCAGCACCACCTGGCGTCGCGGCAGGCCACGAGCGATGGCCGCCTCGACGAAGTCTTGGGCGAAGGTCTCCCTGATCGACTGCCGCAACGAGCGGGCGATTACCGGGGCCAGTGCGATCGAGAGCGCCAGCGCCGGAAGCCAGATGTACTTCACCGAGTCGAAGGGGGTGTGGTTCCACCCGCCGACCGGGGCGATCTTCGTCCGCAGGGCCAGCAGAAGCAACAGCATGCCGAACATGAACGGCGGAGTGGACAGCAGCACCACCATCAAACCTTGCAGCCACCGGTCGAACGCATCGTTGCGTCGGATTCCGCCGATGATGCCGACAGAGATGCCAATCACCAGCGAGATCGCCAGCGACACCGCCACCACGCCCATGGTGTTGAGGAAGGCCGGACCGATCAGTTCGTTGACTGTCTGGGTCCGCGAGACCAGCGACACTCCGAGCTTGCCCTGGAACAGGCCAACCACCATGTCGGTGAACTGGGTGAGAATGGGCTTGTCGAGCCCCATTTCGTGGCGGAGCTCTGCCACGGAGTCCGGCGTAGCGAACTTACCGAGGATGAGGCGGGCGGGATCGCCGGGGATGAGCCGCAGCATGCTGAAGGTGACGACGACGACTCCGACCAGAACGAAGATGATCTGACCGACTCGCTTGGTGAGAGCACGGGCCAGGCCGCGATGACGTCCATGCCCGGCTGCTGGCTTGGACGCGCTCTCACCAGAGGTTGGCGCCGAGGAGTCCTCGGCGCCAACCACCATCGTGTCGTGCGAGCTCACTAGCTCTTGGTGGCCACGCGGAGCCACCCGGTCGGCTCGAAGGTCACCCACTGGCTGGTCTTGGTGTTCTTCGCGTTCACGAAGGCCCAGTCGACCAGCGGGATCAGCGGCATGTCCTTGGCGAACAGCTCGTTGATCTGCTGCATCAGGCTGATTCGCTCTTCGCCGGTGGCCGAGATCGCCTTGGCGATCAGCGCATCCATCTCAGCCGACTTGTAGCCGGAGAACAGAGCATTGGTGCCACCGTCGGACTGCACACCCTGGGCAAGCAGGATGTCGGCCCGATCGACGTAGTCGTAAAGACCGGAGCTGATGAAGTCGAAGCCGAAGTCGCTTTGCAGAGTGCCCATTTCGCCACCCTCAACGCGCTGAGCGGTGAAAGTGATTCCGATCTTCGCGAGATCCTCGGTGAGCAGGGCGGCGAGGTCCTCGGTGCTCTGCTGGCCGGGCATGAAGGAGAACTTCAGTTCGCAGCCATTGGCGCACTTGGTGCCCGCCAGCAGCGCCTTGGCCCCTTCGACGTCCACCGTGGTGGGCAGCACCGGGTGGGACAGCTTCGAGGTGTTCGGCCAGAACTGGTACAGCGGCTTGGCCTGACCGGCCCAGATGACGTCGCTGATCTGCTGACGATCGATCACCATCGACACCGCCTGGCGGATCTTGGGATCGGTGAGGATGCCCTTCTTGTCGTTGGGGATCAAGAAGTTGCCACCGAAGGCCGGGGTGACCGAGCCCTCAACGTCGCCGCTGAACTGCGACAGCGTGTTCGGCGGAATGTTCTCGGCCAGGTCGATCGCGCCACCCTTGAGCTGGACGCCGCGGGTGCTGGAGTCCTGGATGTAGACGAACTTGATCTCCGGAACTGCCGGAACCGCACCGGTCCAGTTCGGGTTGAGCACCAGGTCGGCGTTGCCGTTGGTCGGGTCGAAGGAGGCCAGCATGTAAGGACCGGCCGAGATCGGCTTGACGTAGAACTTCTCGTCGCCGAGTTTGCTGGCCGGCATGATGGTGCCGATCTCGGGGTCGGCGAGCAATGACAGCACCGACTCCTGCGGATCGCGCAGCTTCAGCTCCACCGTGGATTCGCCGGTCTGCTTGGCGCTGGCCCAATGGGCCACCATGCCTGCGTTCCAGGAACCCTTGTCATTGATGACCCAGTCGAGGGTGGCGGCGACGTCCTTGGCGGTGAGCGCCGAGCCGTCGGAGAACTTCTGGCCGCTGGCGATCTGGAAGGTGTAGGTGAGGCCGTCGGGGCTCACCTGCCACGACGTGGCCAGGCCAGGATTGACGGCGGAGTAGTCCTGATTGAAGACGGTCAGGGTGCCGCCGATCAGGTTGAGGATCTGCAGCTGGGCCTGATCAACGGCCTTGTTCGGATCCAGAGTGCTGACGGAGGCGCTCGTTCCAACGGTGAACACCTTCGGCGCTTCGCCGACGGCGCTCGGCGTGCTGGCGGGCGCTTCGCCCGAACACGCCGTGACCATCAGAAGAGATGCTCCAGCGACCGCAGCGAGAAGTCGCTGCTGGGTCTTAGGGGCCCACCAGGCGAAACGCTTGGCGGTAGTGGATGACTGCGGGCTCACTGCTCCGACCTCCTTACCGCGGAAAAGGCCGCGGCTCCTTCGAGTTATGCGGGAGGGTAGTGACGCAGAGACTAGCCATCCGGTCATCAGCTGTCAACTGAGTCAGAGACTTGTCCTCTGACAAGTTACCGCCTAACTTGGAGACAGCGCAAAAGAAGGAGGTAGGAGTGAGCGCACTCGGCGACCTGCATGCCCTGATCGGCTTCGCTAGCCGCGAGATCACCCCACCATTGGCCACCCGCTGGAAGCTGTGGGGCGCCGCGACCGCAACCACCGCAGCAGGGGTCCACCGCCCGTTGATCGCCGCCGCGATGGCCGTCACCACCGACGACCAGCGCATCGTGATCGTCAGCCTGGACGTCTGCGAGTGGGCTGATGCCGTCGACGAGCTGACTGTGCGCGCGCAGATCGCCCACGCCTGCCAGCTGTCACCGGATCAGGTGCTGCTGCATTCCACGCACACCCACTCCGGTCAAGCCCCCTGCCTGCGCCAGGCCGACCTGGCCGGAGGCGAACACTTCGCCGAGCACCTCACCCTGATCAGCGATCGCGCCGCCGATGCAGCCCAGGCCGCGATGGCCGCCGCCCAACCAGCGACTCTCAGCTGGGGTGCCGGCCGTTGCAGCCTGGCGTCCTACCGGGACGAACTGCGCGACGGTCGCGCCGTGGTCGGCTACGAGCCGTCCGTCCCCGCCGATGACAGCGTCGGGGTCGGCCGGGTCACCGATGCCGGCGGATCGGTTATTGGCGTGATCGTGTCCTACGCCTGCCATCCCACCGTGCTGGGCTGGGCCAACCGACTCATTTCTCCCGATTACGTCGGGGCGATGCGCGACCTCATCGCCACCGAGTACCCCCACGCCATCACCGTCTTCCTCCAAGGCGCTTCTGGCGAACTCGCCCCGGCCCGGCAGTACCGCAGCGAGCCGGCCGACGCCGATCGCGCCGGACGCGCGTTGGGCCATGCCGTCTTGGCCACCATCGAGCTCATGCCCGCTCCCGGGCACCGGCTCACACCGACCACGGTGGTCGAATCCGGCGCGCCCCTGGGCGTGTGGGACGAACTGCCGGTCGCTTCCACCAGCCGACTGCGCACCCGCCGACTCGACCTCGCCCTCCCCCGCAAAGCAGAGCCCCTCACCCTGCCCGACGAACTGCCCGCCCACGTGCGCGCCGAGCGGGAGGCCCGCGCCGAACTGGTCCGCCTCAACGCCGGCGGTGACAGCGAAGTGCCCTACTCGGTGTGGATCTGGGAACTCGGCAACGCCGTCCTGATCGCCCACCCCGGTGAGGCCTACTCGTGGCTGGCGCACACCGTGCGCGCGGCCCTGGCGCCGCGTCCGGTGATCATCGCCAACCTCACCAACGGCGGCGGCGCGTTCTACCTGCCGCCCCGCTCCGCCTACGCCCATCCCAGCTACACCGTCGCCCAGACCCCGGTCGGCGCCGGCAGCCTCGAACTGCTGTCCGAGGCCGTCCTCACAGCCCTGGGCGTCACCGCCAGTTCGCCATCTCTACAACCAACGATTCAGGAGTCCTGACATGGTCCAACCCGCACCCATCCGCGTCGGCGTGGTCGGCCTCGGCCGCGGCCAGACGTTCATTCAGCAGACCACGCCGGTGGTCGGCATGGAACTGGTGGCGCTGTGTGACACCTGGGAGGAGCGCCTGGTCGAGTTCGGCGCCAAACACCACGTCGCCACCTACACCGACTTCGACGAGTTCCTCACCCACGACATGGACGCCGTGGTGCTGGCCAACTACTTCCATGAGCACTCCGACTTCGCCATCAAGGCGCTGCGCGCCGGCAAGCACGTGATGAGTGAGACCGCGGCCAGCTTCACCCCCGCCCAAGGCGCCGCCCTCGTGCAGGCCGTCGAAGAGTCCGGGCTGATCTACATGTTCGCCGACAACTACCCCTTCATGGCCTACAACCAGGAGATGCGTCGGCTCTATCAGGAGGGCACCATCGGGGACTTCCGCTACGGCGAAGGCGAATACGTGCACCCGATCTCGGCCCACCTGTTCAACTCGATCGCGATGGGGCCCGACCACTGGCGCAACTGGCTGCCGGTGACCTACTACTGCTCGCATTCGCTGGCGCCCGTGATGTACATCACCGACACCACCCCGGTGAAGGTCTCCGGCTTCGTGATTCCCCACGATCCCCAGGACGCCAACAAGGCGCTCACCGTGCGCCGGTGCGACACCGCCAGCATGATCGTGCTGCAGATGGACAACGGTGCGCTGGTGAAGCTGCTGCAGTACGACCTGCGCGGCCACGGCAACTACGTGCGCGTCGTCGGCAACCGCGGCCTGATGGAGAACGGACGCGGCCCCCTGGAAGAGCACCTGCGGGTGCGTCGTGAGCCCTTCGAGAAGCCCGAAGGCGTGCCCACCGAGTTGTCCTACGAGCCGGAGTTCGCCGCTTTCGGCGCCGAGGCCCGCGCCACCGGCCACGGCGGCGGCGACTTCTTCATGAACTACGAGTTCGCCCAGGCGATCCGCACCGGGAAGCAGCCCTATTTCGACGTCTACAAGGGCGTGCAGATGGCTCTGGTGGGGGCGCTGGCCTACCGCTCGGCGTTGGAAGGCTCCGGGGCGATCAGCATTCCTGATCTGCACGACAAGGCCGCGCTGGCCGCGATGGCCAACGATCACTTCTCCCCCGACCCGACCACCCGCACTGGCGACGATCCGTGGCCGAGCATGCTCGGTGACGTCCGCCCCACCCAGGCAGGGATCGACTACGCCCAACAGGTGTGGGGCCGCACCGACGAGCTTCTCTTCGGTGGCGGCCTGTGGGACCGCTGAGCTGACGCCCCCCGGTCCCGCCAGGATCCCTCAGCCGGGACGCATGCCTCAGCGGCCGCGAAGCGCCCGTCCGGTTCTCCGGGCGGGCGCTTCGTAATTCACTTCCAGACGCAGGGCTCAGGCAGGTTCCTGGGCGCACCACAGGCCGCCGGCGCTGGTCACCCAGATCTGCCCGGACGGGTCGGTGGCCACGCTGGTGGTCCGCTCATCATCGGTACGGACCACCACGTCGATCTGCCCATCGGTGCAGAACCGCACCGCGCGGCCCAGGCCCCAGAACGCGACCCACAGACGTCCGTCGGCCCGCCATTCCAGGCCATCGGGCACCCAATCGCCCTCACCGCTGAACCGCCAGGCCACTCGCCAGTTCGTCGCCTCACCAGTGACAGGGTCGTAGTCGGCAGCGGCGATCTGGCGAGTGTCGGACTCGCAGCACAACATGGTGTGCCCGTCGGCGGACCAGACGATGCCGTTAGGGCATCCCATCTCGGTGAAGACCGGACGCCACTGCCCGGCATCGTCGAGGCGCCACAGTTGACCCTCCGGCACGTCGCCTGGAGCCGGGTCCTCCTTCGGCAGCACCCCCGCCCAGACCCGTCCGTCCGGGGCCAGGCCCGCATCGTTGAAGCGCAGGCCGGACGGTGGTCCCGCCGCCACGCGCCGGACGTCGCCGCCGTCGGCCGCCACGGTGAGCAAACCCTCCTGGGTCAGGAGGTACACCCGCCCGTCGGCGGTCGGCAGCCCGGCGCCCAACGCCCCTGCGCCGGAGAAGACCTCGGTAGTCGTGCCGGTGACCGCGGTGCGCCACAGTCGTCCGGCCTCGATGTCGACCCACAGCAATCCGTCGTGCACCGACGACCAGACCGGATGCTCACCCAGCAGGGTGGCGGTCTCCCCCATCGGGCGAGCAGCGATCGTCGGTGCCGTCGACAGTGCCGCGGGGAGCACCACCTCGATGGTCGCGGCGTCAGCGCGCAGCTGCGACCACGGCCTCATGCCACCGCGGCCGCATCAGTCACGGCATCGCGCAACAGGTCGAACAGCCGGTCGATCTCGGCACCGGTCTCGGCATCCAGTCGGAAGGAGGACGGTGTGCGGACCGCGGTCGAGGCGAACACTCCTTGGCGAACCAGCAGGTGCTTCTCGACGGCCACGAAGGCGTCCAGTGAGGTCTGCATGCCGATCATGGCGTTCAAGATTCCCGAAAGCCCATAGGCCAGGCCCCAGTCGCCGGCCTCCAGACTCGTCCACAGCCGCTGGACGGCCCAACACACTTCTGCCCCCGGCATCGTGCCGACGATGCCACGTCGGTAGCTGTCGAGCAGAGCGGCCCCACCGGTGCCCTCCAAGATGCGGGCCCGTCCGTCCGACAGGTCACGCAGCCGGGACAGCCGCTGTCCGATCGGGCTGGCTTCGGGCTTGAAGTAGATCTGATCGCCGTAGCGATCCAGCAGCGACAGCTGCATCGTCAGGCTGAGCGGCTGACCGACGTAGCCGCTGGCGTCCTGCACGACCAGGGGGATGTCGATCGCCTCGGCGATCGCGGAGAAGTGCGCGGCCAACTCGTCGGCCTCCAACGCAGCGGTCAGGGGCGGATTCACCATCACCGCGTCAGCTCCAACCTCGGCGGCATGCACCGCCATCGCCACCGATGTGCGGGTGCTTTCGGCGCCACAGCTGATCACGCTGATCGCCCCACCGCGCCGCGCCTCGGCGACCACCACCTCGGTCAGTTCCCTGCGCTCGGATTCGGTCAGCCGGAGCAGCTCTGAGACCATCCCGGTGGTGACCCCGGCCACACCTTGGTCGAGCACCCACTGCACCTCTGTGGCGAGCGTGTCCAGATCCAGCTCGCCGCGCGCCCCGAACGGCGTCTGCAGCACGGGCAATACGCCCTGGATACCAATGGAGGTCATCGTTGGTTCCCTTCAAAACTCAATGCGGAAGTCGTGATCATGAGCGGCCCACCACCGGTGGGACGAAGCGCCGGGACTCCTCGTTCGGAGCGGCCAGGAAGTCCAGGTCGCAGCCGTCGGGAGCCTGGGTGACGTGATCGCGGTACAACCGCGGCCACCCGCGCAGATGTTCATCAGCCGGCGGCCGCCAGGCGGCCTGGCGCCGCTGCCTCTCGGCAGGCTCGATGAGCAGTTCGAGTCGGCGACCGGCAATGTCGAGTTCGATCAGGTCACCGTCGACGACAAGCGCCAGCGGCCCACCCACGGCCGCCTCGGGGGCCACATGCAGCACCACCGTGCCGAAGCTGGTGCCGCTCATCCGTCCGTCGCTGATCCGCACCATGTCACGGACGCCGGCCGCAGCCAGGGCGGCCGGAATCGGCGCCATGCCCCACTCGGGCATGCCGGGCACACCCACCGGGCCGCAGTTGCGCACCACCAGCACCGCGTCGGGCGAGACTGCCAGCGCCGGGTCGTCCAGGCGGGCGCGCATGTCGGCGTAGTCGTCGAAGACCACCGCCGGACCGGTGTGCTGCCATAGCTCCGGGCTGGCCGCAGCGGTCTTCACCACCGCGCCATCGGGGGCCAGGCTGCCGCTGACCACCACCATGGCCGGGGCTGGCAGCACCGGGTCGGCATAGGGACGGATCACCTGCTGGTCGGTCGGTGCGGTGGCAGCCAACTCAGCCAGGCTCGACCCGTCGGCCAGCCGGACGTCGCCGTCCAGCAGCCCGTGCGGCAGCATCGCCGCCGCCACGCTGGCCAGACCACCGGCGGCGTGGAAGTCGTGAATCAGTTGGCTCCCGCAGGGTTCGACATCGGCCAGTAGCGGCACCGGCGCCCACAATCGGTCGATCTCCGGCAGGCTCACGTCGTGACCCAGCCGTCCGGCGACGGCGGCGATGTGAATCACGGCATTCGTCGAGCCGCCCACGGCAGCCACCAGTCGCACCGCGTTGCGCACGGCCGC
>JAJTBJ010000037.1 GCA_021286985.1 Propionibacteriales bacterium
TGCTTCGGCCCGGATCAGCGCCACCTTCTGCTCAGCCACCGTCCCCGACAGCACCCGGTCACCGGCTTGGTGTTCTACCGGCAGCGATTCACCGGTGAGCGACGACTCGTCGAACCAGCAGGCCTCGCCGTCGAGGAGGCCATCGACCGGCACGACCTCTCCGGGGCGCACCATCACCAGATCGCCGATGACAATCTCGTTGATCGGCACCTCGACGAAGCCGCCGTTGCCGTCCGCGCGCCGGGCGCAATGGGGCGCGCGTTCCAGCAGGGCCGACACTTCACGGTGCGCCCGCGTAGTCGCGTAGTCCTCCAGCGCTTCCCCACCGGCGAGCATCAACGCCACGATCAAGGCCGCCCAATGGTCACCCACCACCACGGTGGAGGTGATGGCAATCACCGCCAGCACGTCCAAACCGAAAGTGCCCTGACGCAGTTGGTGAATCATCTGCCAGGCCTGCCAGGCGGCGATTCCCAGCGCATACACGCTCACCAACACACTGGAGACCACACCATGGCCGAGCAGCAGCGTGACTAGGCCAGCGACCCCGACGGCGATGGTTGCGGCGACCAGGGGGTAACGGCGAATCCAAGCGACGATGCTCACATAACAACCATGAGTCAGAAGTCAGAACAAATCAACCAAAGATTGGCTACCCTCACCAACCCGAATAAGGATTGCCTTACCTTCTTTGCGCCCCACTATTACGGCGAATACCGGCCCCGCTGGAAAGCGGCCCCCCGTCTTCCGGACGGACTGGCCACGTGACCCCGCGTCGGGGGTCAGGTGAGCTTGGGCACCAGGGTCGGGGTCGACTTCTTGTAGGCCTCGTAGTCGGGCTGTCCACCCCAGGTGGCGTCGGCCTTCGCCTCCAGCAGCGGGATCCCGCTCACTCGGATCAGCAACAGGGCCACAAAGACCGGCGAGATCAGCGCCACCCAGCCCCAGCCCTGCAGCACCGGAACGGTGACCACCAGCACCCCGACCCACAGCAGGATTTCGCCGAAGTAGTTGGGATGCCGCGACCGCGACCACAGCCCGGTACGAATGAACTTCCCGGCATTGGCCGGATCGGACTTGAAGCGACTCTTCTGGGCGTCGGCGACCGCCTCGATCGCCAGGCCGATCACCCACAGCAGCACGCCCGCGACCGCCCAGCCGTCCAGCGGAGCGCGGGTCTGCGAACTGATCGCGATCCATGCCGCCGAGGCGGTCACACTCACCCACAGCGCCTGAATCGTCCACACACTCAAGAAGCGCGGCGCCGACTGCTTGATCTGGTCGAAGCGGGAATCCTTGCCGACCCGTTCGACCCGGCGGAACAAGAAGGTGCCCAGGCGCAGCGCCCAGAGAGACACCATCGCCGCCAACACCCAGGAACGGACGTCCGCGCCCGGGCTCAACAGCACCAACGCGACGGTGATGCCCAGATAGGTGCCGCTGCCGGTGAGGTCGAAGAATCGCTCGGTCCGCAGCAGGAAGGATGGTACGAAGACCAGCCACTGCACCGCGAAGGCGGCCGCGACAGCCAGCCCGAACAGCGGCCAGCCGGCCAGCGTCGCACTGGTCTGACTACCGGCAACACCCAATCCGATACCCAGGATTACTACCACCAACACGGTCGCCCACGACTTACCAGCGGAATCTTCCATGATCACCATCCGTTGTTGAGAGCACGAACTTTGCGGCTGAAACACAGGCACACCGCGGAACATTCCGCCGACAATGATGGGAGGAACGAGCAACGATGATCGACCACCGCACGACTGCCGACACCGCGCAGTCCCCCACCGCCGCCACCGTGGGCGAGGTCAGCACGCCGATGCTGGCCACCAGCCAGGGCCACCGCAACGCCAGCGACCTGCTGGCCTTCCGCCTCGCCCAGGCTCCGTCCGCCGTGGCCTTCGAAGTGCGCGAACCCGGTGCCCCGGTCACCGGGCCCTGGCGCAGCGTCACCACCGCGGAGTTCGACCGCGACGTGCGCGCCCTGGCCAAAGGTCTGATCGGCGTCGGGGTCGCCGCCGGTGACGCGGTGGCCATCATGTCGGCCACCAGCTACGAGTGGGCGGTCGCCGAGATGGCCTGCTGGTACGCAGGGGCGGTCATCGTGCCGCTGTACGACACCGCCGCCCAGCCGCAGGTGGACGCCGTGGTCGCCGACGCCGACGTCGTCCTCGGCCTGGCCGGCGACCCGACTCAAGCCGGCACCCTCCGTCAGGCCATGGCCGACCGCCCACGGAATCTGGGGGTGTGGGCGATGAGCGACCTGACCACCCTCATCGATGCCGGCCACAGCATCGCCGACGACGGTGTCGAGGAGCGTCGGGCGCTCGCCGACCTCGACACCGTGGCCACCATCGTCTACACCTCCGGCACCACCGGCACCCCCAAAGGCGCCCAGCTCACCCACCGCAACTTCGTCCACCAGGTGCTCAACGTGGCTGCCGCCTACCGCGAGGTGATCTACGAAGGCGGCAACACGATCATCTTCCTGCCCCTGGCACACGTGCTGGCCCGCGGCCTGCAGCTGGTATGCCTGGCCAACGGGATGCGCATCGCCCACCTGAGTTCACCGAAGGACGTCGTGCCCGCGCTCGGCGTACTGCGTCCCACGTTTTTGGTGGTGGTCCCCCGGGTGCTGCAAGAGGTGCTCGCCGCCGCCACCGCCTCGGCGCAGCGCAAGGGCCTCGGCCCGCTGTGGCGGGCCGCTCAGCGCACCGCGGTGGAGTGGGCCGTCCACCTCGAACACCTCCAGGACCAGCCGGACGTCCGCCCCGCCCGGGGACTGGCGCTGCGCCACCGCCTCTACGACCGACTCTTCTTCGCTCGGGTGCGCAGCCTCTTCGGCGGACGCATCGACTACCTGCTGTCCGGGGCGGCCGCTCTGGAGGCGGATCTGTGCCGCTTCTTCTGGGGCGCCGGGCTGCCCGTCGTCGAGGGCTACGGCCTCACCGAAACCACCGCCCCGCTCACCGGCAACCTGCCCACCGACATCCGTCCGGGCAGCGTCGGGGTGCCACTGCCGGGCACAACCGTGCGAATCGCGGCCGATGGTGAGGTGCTGGCCCGCGGCGCGGGGGTCTTCGCCGGCTACCACCGTGCCGCCGACAACGCCGACGCCTTCGTCGATGGCTTCTTCCGCACCGGCGACCTCGGCGAGCTGGACGACCAGGGTCGGCTGCGGCTCTTCGGTCGCTGCAAGGACGTGGTGGTCACCTCCGCGGGCAAGACCGTCGCCCCCGGACCGTGGGAGAACTGGGTGGAGCAGGATCCGCTGGTGGCGCACGCGGTGCTGGTCGGCGACTCCCAGCCCTACCTGGGCGCGGTCCTGCTGCTCGACCCGGACGAACTGAGCGCCTGGGCGCAACATCCCGGCAACCCCGACAAGGTGCCGACCCTGGCTCCGGACGGCACCATCGTCGAGCTGACCAGTGCCCGGCTGCGCGCCCGGCTGGAGGCCACCGTCCGGGCGGCCAATGCTCGCTTCTCCCGCGCTGAGCAGGCCCAACGGTTCACCGTGGCATTGGCCGATCTGTCGGAGAGCAGCGGCCTGCTCACGCCCACCATGAAGCTCAAACGCAATGAGTTGTTGAGCCGCGCCGAAGCCCTCGTCCGCTCGTTGTACCCGCGTACCTAGGTCCCGGCTAGGCCGAGCGTGCTTCGGCGCCGAGCATCGCCTCGGCCAGGGCGGTCACTGCGGGGAACGAGTGCCACAACTGATGGCCCAACCCCTTCACGGTGATGGTCGGTCCGGGCACGCCACGGACGGCCAGGTCGGCATCGAGTTGGTCGTAGTCGGCCCGCCGACACAGCGAACTGCGCTCGCCCCGGGCCAAGGCACACCAGGCCAACTCCACTCGGTCGAGGCGGGCCGCCAGGTCGGCCCCGGCCAACACCGACGCGATCGCCAACAAGTCGATGACGCCGTACTTCACCCGTGGCAGCCGACGCTGCTCACGGTGGGCCTCCATCACCCAGCGGTGGCCGCGGTTGGTGCCCAGCGAGATCGGCAGCCGTGACCAGTCGGCCAGATTGTGGGCCTGCAGGGAGGCGATATTGCGTTGGGTGATGGCCACCGGCTCGATCAGGTTCAGGCCCTCGATCGGCCCCCACTCAGCCAGCACCGGCAAGGACGCCACCGCCAGCGAACAACCGGTCGAGTAGCCGAACACCTGCATGGTCTCGGTGTTGATCACGTCCGTGAACGCCGCTGAGGTGTAGGCAAGATTGAGCTCGGCCCACGACCCGATCTGGCCGCGCAGCATGTCGGCGCGCACCGCCCGCGGAATCGGGTCGCCATAGCGGCTCATCCCCGGAATCTCAGTGAGCACCACCTGCAGGCCGCTGACCCCGGCGAGGTATTGGCACTTGGCCCGCTCCCAGGGCCCCAGCGGAGTGCCGAAACCGGGAAAGTAGACCAGCACGCCGGACGGATCGGACGGGGTGACGATCAGCGCGTCCAACCTCGGCAATCCGGACGGCCGCAGCACGCGGGCTGCCACCGCGACGTCCGGACGGCGCCGTGCGAGCCGCAGGTCCAGCGGCAGACTCACCTGTGATCGCAGCGCCGTACTCACGCCATCGATGCTAGCCCGCCCCCGATGGCGGGGTCGGCGGCGGCATGAACTGGTCCGCAACTGAGGAACAATGACGGTATGAGCGTGGTCGTGTTCGACATGGATGGAACCCTCACCGACACCGAAGGTCTGTGGGACGTGGTGCGTCGGCGACTGGCGGCCGAGGACGGCGTGCCGTGGCCCGATGGCGCCACCCAGGCGATGATGGGGATGTCCACCCAGGAGTGGTCGGCGTACTTGGTGGACGAGGTCGGGCTGCCGGGCACTCCCGAGGAGGCCGCCCAGCGCACCATCGACACGCTCGCCGAGTTGTACCGCCGCGAAGGGGTGCCGACGTTGCCAGGCGCGGCTGCGGCCGTCCGACGGATCGCTGAGCGGTGGCGACTGGGGTTGGCCAGTTCCTCCCCGCGGGTGCTGATCGACATCGCCATCGAGCAACTCGGCATCGGTGACGTGATCGAGCGCAGCCTGTCCACAGAGGAAATCGGTGGCGCCGGCAAGCCCGCCCCCGACGTCTACCTGGAAGTGTGCCGACGCCTGGGTGCTGCCCCGGGTCGCAGCGTGGCCATCGAGGATGCAGCCAACGGGATCCGCTCTGCCCACGCAGCCGGCTTGGCTGTGGTGGCCATTCCCCCACATTTCCATCCACCGAGCGAGGACGTTTTGGCCCTGGCCAGCGCAGTGATCGATAGTCTCGATCAGCTCGATGTCGCATTGATCGATTCCCTTCTGGAGGCACGATGAGCGTGTTGGCCAACGTGCTGCGCGGACCCCTGCTGGCCCTGGCGCGCAGTGCCGGCGCCCGCAGCCTGGCGGTACGACTTCCCGTCACGGCGAAGGTGGTGCGGCGGTTCGTCCCGGGTGAATCGGTGGCCGAATGCCTGGACGCCGTTCGCGCCCTGGCCGCCGATGGGTTGCAGGCCACCATCGACCATCTTGGTGAGGACACCACCAGCGAGGCCGACGCCGCCGCGATTCGCGACTCCTACCTGACCTTGTTGACCGAGCTGAAGAACGCCGGGCTCACCGACGTGGCCGAGGTGTCGGTGAAGCTGACCGCGCTCGGGCTCGACCTGCCTGACGGCCCGCGGATCGCACTCACCAACGCCTGGGCGATCTGCGCCGCTGCCGCTGCGGCCGGCACCACCGTCACCATCGACGCCGAGGACCACACCCACACCGATGCCACCTTGGGCATTCTGGCCGAGTTGCGTCGCGACTATCCGACCACCGCCGCGGTGGTGCAGGCCTACCTGCACCGCACTCTCGCCGACGTCACCGTGTTGGCCGACGCGGGCTCACGCGTCCGGCTGTGCAAGGGCGCGTACGCCGAGCCGCGTGAGGTGGCCCACCAGAGGAGCGAGGAGGTGTCGGCGTCCTACCTGGCCTGCGCCCGCGTGCTGATGAGCGGCGCCGGTACGCCGCTGCTGGCCACCCATGACCCGGAGCTGATCGCCGAGGTACCCGAGATGGCCCGCGAAGCCGGGCGCCAACCCGGCGATTATGAGTTCCAGTTGTTGTACGGCATCCGCTCCGATGAGCAGCGCCGACTGGCGGCGTCCGGTGAGAGCGTGCGGGTGTATGTGCCCTACGGCACCGACTGGTGGGGCTACTTCATCCGCCGGCTGGCCGAGCGTCCGGCCAACCTGGCGTTCTTCGCCCGCGCCCTCTTCGGACGCTAACGCCGCTCTCGCCAGTTTTCGACACGGCCGCTGCGCGGCCTGCTCAACCAACGGGTGCTGGTGGAGCCTGTCGAACCCCCACCGCTGGTTGAGCTTGTCGAAACCACGGCTTCCTTGGCCGAGGTTCCCGACCCGGGCGCCTGACCGGCGGTCAGCGGCTCTGCCTCCAGGCGTCCACTGCGGCCTCGAGGTCGACCAGGCCGATGGCGATGCGCGGACCGTCCTGGGGGCGCAGGTAGCTCTCCTTGATGCGGGTGTTGAGGTCCGCGACGAGCGCGCGCACCTCGGCCTCGTCCCCCACGTCGGCGAGCGTCTCGGGCAGGCGTTCGACTTCGCGCCGCAACGCCAGCGGAGTGGGTAGGAGCGGTTCGAGGTTCTCTGTGGCGATCTTGGACTTCACCCACCAGTCGGGATCATCACTCAGCGCCAGCGGCTTGCCGGCGCCGGGCAGGTTGTCGAACGCGCCTCGCTCGATAGCTTCGCGCACCTGCCGGTCGATCCAGGATTCGTAGACCACCCCTTCATTGTGCGGCCTGGTCCAGCGGGAGGCACCCGCGATTGCGTTGATAACGGTTCTCATTTATGTTTGGCGAGTGATCGCCATCCGCCCGAGCAACCAACCGGTCCCCCTTGCCCAGACCGGTGAGCTGGACGCGACCCTGGCCGAACACCGGGAGTTCGTTCGCTCACACCTGCGCCTGCGCCCCGACGATGTCGTCCTGATCAGTGCGCTGACCTGCACCCAGCCCGGCTGCCCGCCGGTGGAGACCGTGGTTGTTGTGCTCGACGACAGCCACCGCAAATGGACGTTCCCGCTGCCCCCTCACGAACTCACCACCGACCAGCTCCGCCAACAACTCACCGACACCCCGGAAGGCCACCCCACCCATGACTGACTCTCTCGATCCCCGCGTCCCGGTCACCGTGCTGACCGGGTTCCTCGGCTCCGGCAAGACCACCCTGCTCAACCGCATTCTGACCGAGCAGCATGGCCTGCGAATCGCAGTCATCGAGAACGAGTTCGGCGAGGTCGGCGTCGACGATGCCCTCGTCCTCGACGCTCAAGAAGAGATCTTCGAGATGAACAACGGCTGCATCTGCTGCACCGTGCGCGGAGACTTGATCCGCATCCTGTCGGCGCTGATGCGGCAGAAGAACCGGTTTGATCGGATCGTCATCGAGACCACCGGCTTGGCCGATCCCGCCCCCGTAGCCCAGACCTTCTTCATGGACGACGAACTAGGCTCCCAGCTGCGCTTGGACGCGATCGTCACCTTGGTCGACGCCGCCCACATCACCGCCCACCTCGACGAGGTGAAGCCCGAAGGCGTGGAGAACGAGGCCGTCGAGCAGATCGCCTTCGCCGATCGGATCGTGCTGAACAAGACCGACCTGGTCGGCGCCGACGAACTCACCGAGGTGACGGACAGAATCCGCGGAATCAACGCCGTCGCCCCGATCCTGCCCGCCCTACAGGCCGGGGTCACGCTTGCCGAGATCCTGGACGTCGGCGCCTTCGACCTCCAGCGCGTCCTCGACTTCGATCCCACCTTCCTGGTCGAGACCGAGCACTGCCACGACCTGTCGGTCACCTCTGTCGGGCTGGAGATCCCTGGCGAAGTGGACGTGGAGAAGCTCAACACCTGGCTGGGCGAGCTGCTGTCGACCAAGGGTGCCGACATCTTCCGCTCCAAAGGGATCCTCGCACCCGCGGGGTCAGCCACCGAATACGTCTTCCAGGGCGTCCACATGCTCTTCGACGGTGCCGAAGGCCGCGAGTGGGGCGAACGCGAGCGGGTCAACCGGATGGTGTTCATCGGCCGCAACCTCGACCGCGACCAGTTGGACGCGTCCTTCCGCGCCTGCGTGGTGAGCCAGTGAACACCGCGACCGCGTCACCGCTGACCAGTGCGGCAACCTGGAGCGCCCACCTCGACGACCGGCCAGTCGCGATCGCGGTCAGCGCGAGTCTCATCGCCGTGCTGGGCGGCGACGGACAACTCCTGATCCTCAGCGCCGCCGGGGCGATCCTCGATCGGGTCACCCTGCCTGTGGCCGGTTTGGTCGCCGCCTGGTCACCGGACGGCCGACTGCTCGCCGTCGGTGGACCAACCGGAGCGGCCATCTGGACGGCCACCAACGGCCTGGTCCCGCTGCCTGGCCACGGCTGGTGCGCGGCCCTGGCCTGGGCCGATGCTGGGCGGCTCGCCGTAGCCACCGGCCGCAGCGCGCACGTCTACGACGCCGCCGGCGCGACCGTCCCGGTGCTGTCATGGCAGACACCCCCGGCCGCGAGTACCGTGACCGGACTCACCTGGCTGCGCGATGGCCGAGAGCTCGCGGTGGCGGCCTATGGAGGCGTGACCTGCTTCACCAAAACCAGGCCGAAGCCCGCGCGCCGTTTCGACTACACCGGCTCGCTGCTCGACATCGCGGCCAGCAGCGACGGACGCTGGTTGGTGAGCGGCAACCAAGACGCCAGCGTCCACATCTGGCGCACCCGCGATGGCGACGAACTGGAGATGTCGGGGTTCCCCGGCAAAGTGTCAGCGGTGGAGTTCCACTCCGCCGGACGCTGGCTGTACGCCGATGGCGGCGACCAGCCCACCATCTGGGACTTCGCCGGGACCGGGCCACGCGGGCGACAGCCGGCCATGCTGCGGCTGGGCGGACTGGTTGGCTCCACGCGGTACGCGTGGCATCCGCAGGAGCCGCTGGTCGCGGCCGCAGACTCCATCGGCGAGGTCGGCCTATGGGAGGCTCCCTCTTTGGCTGCGGGGGAACTCAACGCCCCGCAGGTCACCCTGGTTGCTGCGGGCGAGCCGGTGACGGCGTTGGCGTGGTTCAACGCCGACGCCCTGATCGTGGCCACCGAGGCCGGCGACATCTTCTTCCTCGGCACTTCGGGCGCCTGACGTTGCACAGCCCGGCGCGACACACCCCCGTAGTTGTCGCACCCTCGGCGTCCTGTTGTGAACCACAAACGTCGCCTAATGTCAGTACATGAAGATCGACGACGTTATTCGCAACAAAGGCTCCGAAGTGGTCACCATCGCCGCCAGCGCGACCGTGGCCGAGCTCACCGAACTCCTCTCCCGCCGCAACATCGGCGCGGTCGTGGTCAGTGCCGACGGCATCAGCGTGGACGGCATCGTCAGCGAGCGTGACGTCGTGCGCCACCTCGCCGCTGACGGCGCGGCCGTACTCACCCGAACGGTGGGCGAGATCATGACCGCCCCGGTGGTCACCTCGTCCCGCGAGGACTCCCTGGGCATGACCGCCCACACCATGACCTACTCCCGATTGCGGCACCTGCCGGTGGTCGAGGACGGCCGACTGGTTGCCATCGTTTCGCTGGGCGACGTGGTGAAATACCGCATCGACCAACTGACCGACGAGCGCAACCACCTCCTTGAGTACCTCCACAGCTAAGCCGGACGTTCCCGCAGCCGCCGCCCTGCACGCCGCCGGGGTCGCCTTCGAGGTGCAGCGACACGGTCCCGTGAGGTCGTTGGCCGAGGCTGCGGCCGCGCGCGGGATCCGTCCGTCCGACATCGTCAAGACACTGGTGGTACGTCGCGCCGAGGACGATTACTTGTTCGTCCTACTGCCCGGCGATCGGGAGATTTCGTGGCCGAAGCTGCGTGCCTTGCTGGGGGTGTCACGGCTTTCCTTGCCGGACGCCGAGACCGCCTTCGCCGCCACTGGCTATCGGCGCGGCACGATCACGCCATTCGGCTCGGTGCACGCGTGGCCGGTGATCGCCGATGAGGCCATCAAGCCCGGCGTGATCAGTCTGGGTTCGGGGGAACCGGGGGCTGCGATCAGCGTCGATGCCGAGGCCGCTCTGGCCGCATTGGGCGCCCAGCGCGCCGATATCAGCACCGACTCCGCACCCTAGGAAGTGTCAGAGACGGCAGGCATGCTGGAACCATGACACCCCGCCCCACCTCCTTCCCGCCGCTGCGCGGCATCGTCCCGCCCTACCTGTTGCGGCACCTGGCGCACACCAGCGAGCCGCAGGCGTCCGCGGCCTTAGACACCCTCACCCGCGATCAGCGCCAGCGCCGGTACCGGGCTGCCGGACGCGGGCCGTCCGCCCGCACTCTGATGCCCGCCCCGGAGGCGCCGTCACGGCTGATCTCCAGCGCCGGCAATGTCGAGCGACTGCCCGGCAAGAAGGTCCGCGACGAGGGCCAGCCGGCCACCGGCGATGCGGCGGTCGACGAGGCCTACGACGGTTTCGGGGCAACTTGGGCGCTGTTTCACGACGTCTTCGGACGCAACTCCATCGATGGTTCGGGGATGCGACTGCTGGGCACCGTCCATTACGGCGAGGCGTATCAAAACGCGTTCTGGAACGGCACCCGAATGGTCTTCGGTGACGGTGATGGCGAGATCTTCGGACGCTTCACCGCCAGCTTGGACGTGATCGGCCACGAGCTCACCCACGGCGTGGTTGAGCACACCGCCGCGCTGGTCTACTCCGGCCAGTCGGGGGCGCTGAATGAATCACTGGCCGACGTGTTCGGCATCCTGGTGGCGCAATACCGGCTGCGCCAAACGGCGACCGAGGCCGACTGGCTGATCGGCGGCGACCTGCTGCTGCCGGGCGTGAAGGGCGTCGGGCTGCGCAACATGCTGAACCCAGGCACCGCCTATGACGATCCCCGACTCGGCAAGGATCCACAGCCCGCGACCATGGCCGACTACGTCCAGACCACTGCCGACAACGGTGGGGTTCACTACAACTCCGGTATCCCCAACCGCGCCTTCGCCTTGGTCGCCACCACGCTGGGTGGCTACGCCTGGGAGCGGGCCGGACAGATCTGGTACGACGCCCTCACCGGCGCCAAGATCGGCCGCGACTGCGACTTTGCCACCTTCGCCGCGCTCACCCAGGCCGCAGCCACCGCGCGTTTCGGCAAGGATTCCGCCGACGCCCGGGCCGTGGCTGACGCGTGGCAAACCGTCGGCGTGACCGGGGCCAGCGGCTCCGCCAAGGGCACCGGCCCTGGCGACACCCCGCTGGCCGTGGGCGTCGAGCGCAGCGGCGGCATCGCCGGTCGGACCGTCTCACGAACGGCAACCCTGGCCGAACTGCCGAAATCAGAGCGCAGAGCCTGGCAGGGACTCCTCACCGGTGACACGCTGCCGAAGCTGGCAGCAGATGCCCGCAACTATCCCGACACCTTCGTCTATCACGTCACCTGCGCGGAGGTTGTGTACGAAGTGCCGGAACTCTCTCTTCCGGCACGGCTGAAGAAGCTGCTCGACCAATTCCTCGGTGGCGCGAGGTAGCGAGCAATACCGCATCATGCCGACTTCGTTGCGAACACCACGCCGCGGACGGCATCACCCCTAGTCGCCCGCCTGAGCAAGGCTCAAGTAGTTGTTGAGTCACTCGGCTGGGTACTTTTGCGCACCAATTCGGCAACGGTTGGATAGTCGGTGTACCGCAGCCCCCAAAAGGTACCTTCACACCGCCTGGGAGCTTGACCCCTCTCAGGAAGGTTCATCGTGCGTCGCCTCTGCGCCACCGCGTTGTCGATTCTGCTTGCCATGGGCTGGCTCACCTCCCCGCTCGCCCTCAGCACTGCCCAAGCGGTCACACCCGCCAAGCCGATCGCTTCCCCCGGCCACCCCGTCCGCGGCGTCGCGTTCAGCGTGACCGGCAAGCTGAACACCAAGGTGGCGCGACCGGTGTCACTGCAGCGCAAGTCCGGCAGCAAATGGGTGACGATCGCCACGACACGCACCTCCTCCAGCGGTCGGTACTCCTTCTCGGTCACCTCAGCTGCCTCAACGACCCAGTTGCGGGTGGACGCCCCCAAGACGAAGGTGGGCAAGAAGACCTACTCCCGCCTCACCTCGAAGGTGAACACGGTCAAGACCGTGGCGGTCACCCCCGCCTCCCCGATCGCCGGCGAGACGTTCACGGTGGTCGAGTCGCTGGGCAAGAAGGGAGCTCGTCCCGCCAGCCTGCAGCAACTGTCAGGCAAGACCTGGCGCACCATTGCCACGACGAAGACCACCTCGGCGGGCACGGCAACCTTCACCGCCTCGCTGAGTTCGTCGGCCTCGCTTCGGGTCTATGCACCAAAGACCAAGATCAAGAAGAAGACGTACTCCAAGATCACCGTGGCCACCTTCAAGGTGGCCATCAGCGCGCAATCAGGCACTCTCGCACTGCCGAGCACCGGGGTCGCCGGGCAGGCGCTGATCGCTGAGGTCCAATTCAGCCCCGTTCGGGCCGGACGCACCGTCGAACTCCAGCAACTCAACGGCTCCGACTGGGTGACGGTCGCCACCGGCACGCAGGACGCCGCCGGCAAGGCGACCCTCGGCACCTCACCGACCAACCCCGGCACCTTCACCTATCGGGCCACGACCAGCGCCTACCGCGGCGCCCCTGCGCTGAGCTCGAGCACCGCCCAGGCCGTGATCGACAGCGGCATCCCTGAACCGTCGATCGTGATCGGCACTCTGGATCCGGCGGTCATCGGCGACCACTACCACTCCAGCCTTGAGGTCTCCGGCGGCACCGCCCCCTACAGCTGGTCGGCGACCGGCCTGCCGGAGGGGATGTCGCTGAGCAGCGATGGCACGCTGGACGGCACCCCGACCACGCCTGGCACCTACGACATCACCATCAGCCTCACCGACGCCAACGGCAAGTCCACCCACACCACCACTCAGATCGTCGTGGTACCTGCGGTCGCCATCACCGACGACAGCCTGCCGACCGGGATCGCCGGCCAGACCTACAGCGCCACCCTCACCGGCTCCGGCGGCACCAAGCCATACCACTGGAGCGCGGACGGCCTACCGAGCGGACTGAGCATCTCTGACGACGGCGTGATCAGTGGAACCACCGCCGTGGCCGGCGACCAAGAGGTGACTCTGACCATCACCGACGGCAAGGGCAACAGCGACACCCGGCAGTTGACCCTGAGCGTGGGGGCCGCACTCAGCCTCACCACCGAGAACCTGCCCAACGGCACCAGCGGGATCGCGTACAGCACCACCCTCGCCGCCGCGGGCGGCGCCACTCCCTACACCTGGGCGGCCACCGGGCTGCCGACCGGCCTGAGCATGGACGCCGACACCGGCACGATCACCGGCACCCCCACCCAGGCCGGCACTTTTGACGCGGTCACGATCACCGTCACCGACGACAACGGCTACACCGACCAGGCCACCTTCACCATCGTGGTCGCAGCCGCCTTCGGCATTACCACCACAGATCTTCCCGATGGTGTGGTGGGCACCGAATATGCCGAGACCACGTTGGCCACCATCGCCGGGACTGCGCCGTACACCTGGTCGGCGACCGGGCTGCCGAACGGCCTGGCTCTGGGTGCCGACACGGGCGCCATCACCGGCACCCCCACCGAGGCCGGCACCTTCGACGCGGTGAAGATCACCGTCGCCGACTCGGCCTCGCACTCCACCGAGGCGACCCTTTCGATCACCGTCGCCCCGGCGGTCCACATCACCACCACCAGCCTGCCCAGCGGCGTGGTCGGCACCACCTTCGCCGAGACCACGCTCACCGCAGCCGACGGCAACACCGATTTCTACTTCTGGTCAGCCGCCAACCTTCCCGACGGCCTCACCCTCAACGGCAACACCGGCGTGATCACCGGCACCCCCACCACCGCCGGCACCACTGACAACGTCACGATCACCGTCACCGACGCCGTCGGCAAGACCGCCGAAGCGACCCTGCCGATCACCATCGCCCCGGCCGTCCACATCACCACCACCAGCCTGCCGAACGGCGTGGTCGGCACTGACTATCCCGAGACCACGCTCGTGGCCGCCGACGGCAACGCCGCCAGCTACACCTGGGCTTCCACCACTCTCCCGGACGGGCTGAGCCTGTCCAGCTCCGGCGTGATCAGCGGCGTACCCACCTCGTCCGGGGTCTATGACGCGGTAAAGGTCACCGTTACCGACCACGATGGCGCCACCGCCGAGACCACCTTCAGCCTGACCATCGCCCAGGCCGTCCACATCACCACCGCGAGCCTGCCCGGCGGCGTGGTCGGCACCGCCTACGCCGAAACGACGCTGGCTGCCGCCGATGGCACGCCCGGCTACACCTGGACGGCCACCGGCCTGCCGAACGGCCTGAGCGTGGACGCCGACACCGGCACGATCACCGGCACCCCCACCGAAGCCGGCACCTTCACAACGGTGAAGATCACCGTCACCGACACCGTCGGCAAGAAGGCCAACGCCGAGTTCAGCCTGACGATTAGCCCCGCGGTGAGCGTGGCCACCAGCAGCCTGCCCCACGGCGTGGTCGGCACCGACTACGAAGCCACCTTGGCTGCGGCCGACGGCAACGCCGCCAGCTACACCTGGACCGCCACCGGGCTGCCCGCCGGGTTGAACCTGGCAACCGACGGCACGATCACCGGAGCGCCGACCGAAGCCGGCACCGACGACGTGACCGTCACTGTCACCGATGCGGCGGGCAAGACCGCCCAGCGCGTGCTGTCGATCACCGTCGTCCCGGCGGTTCACGTCACCACCACCAGCCTGGCGTCCGGCGTGGTCGGCACCGACTACGAAGCCACCTTGGCTGCCGCCGACGGTAACGACGACTTCTACTTCTGGTCAGCTGCCAACCTTCCCGACGGCCTCACCCTCAACGGCAACACCGGCGTGATCACCGGCACCCCCACCACCGCCGGCACCACTGACAACGTCACGATCACCGTCACCGACGCCGTCGGCAAGACCGCCGAAGCGACCCTGCCGATCACCATCGCCCCGGCCGTCCACATCACCACCACCAGCCTGCCCGCTGGCGTGGTCGGCACCAGCTACACCGCCACGATCGAAGCTGCCGACGGCACCGCGCCCTACACCTGGACGGCAGCCGATCTGCCCACCGGTCTTGCACTGAGCGAAGACGGCACCATCTCGGGCACCCCGTCACACGCCGGTAGCGCCTGGGTGGCGTTCACCGTCACTGACAAGAACGGCAAGACCCACATTCGGGACCTGCAGTTCGTGGCGAACCCGGCGGTGCACATCACCACCTCGGCCTTGCCCGATGCGGTTGTCGACGAGCTCTACCCCGAAACGACGCTGGCAGCTGCCGACGGCACCGCGCCCTACACCTGGGCGGCCACCGGCCTGCCCGCTGGGGTCAGCCTCGACGCGAACACCGGTGTGCTGAGCGGCACCCCGACCGAGGCGGGCACGTCCAGCGCAGTGAAGGTGACCGTCACCGATGACAACGGCAAGACCGACTCGGTCACGTTCACCCTCACGATTCACGCCGAGATCTCAGTGATCACGGCAACGCTGAATGAGGCGATCGTCGGCGAAAGCTACAGCGCGACCCTCAGTGGTCTGGGCGGCACCCTGCCCTACACCTGGACGATCGCCGACCTCCCCGAAGGTTTGGCGCTGGACTCCAGCACGGGCGAGATCAGCGGCATCCCGACCACGGCGGGACCCTTCGATCTGGACGTCACCCTCACCGATGACCATGCCAAGGTGGCAACGACCACCCTCACCCTGACAGTGCGGCCGCGGGTGAGCATCACCACCGACTCTCTGGCTGCTGGCGTGGTTGGCACCGACTACCACGCAACGGTCACCGCTTCCGGCGGGACCGCCCCCTACTCCTGGTCGGCGAGCAATCTGCCGCTGGGTCTCAGCGTCGACACCGATGGTCAGCTCAGCGGCACTCCGTCGGAATCCGGCACGAGCTGGGCCACCTTCACCGTGACCGACGCGCACGGCACGACCGACATTCTCGACATTTCGATGACGATCGATCCGGCGCTTCACATCACCACCACCAGCCTCCCCGACGGCGTCGTGGACACCGCCTACAGCGCCGCCCTGACCGCGGCGGACGGCAATGGCGCGGTCACCTGGAGCGCCACCACCTTGCCGGCCGGGCTGAGTCTGGACGCCGAGACCGGCGAGCTCACCGGCACCCCGGAAATCGCCGGGTCCACGACGGTCACCTTCACCGCCACCGACCCCCAAGGCAAGACCGCCACCTGGGAGACCTCACTGCAGATCGTCCCGGCCGTGCATGTCACCAACACCAGCCTGCCCGTCGGTGTGGTGGGTACCGAGTACACCGCCACCCTGACCTCCGCAGACGGCCACGGCCCCATGATCTGGAGCGCCACCGACCTGCCCGCTGGGCTGAGCCTGGACTCCAACACCGGCGTGATCAGCGGCATCCCGACCACCGCCGGGACGACCGAAGTCACCTTCGCCGTCCACGATCAGGACGAGAAGACCGAGAACTGGACGTTCTCGATGGTGATCGCTCCGGCAGTTCATATCACCACCGACA
>JAJTBJ010000038.1 GCA_021286985.1 Propionibacteriales bacterium
CGACGGTGATCGAGTTGCCGCCGTCCAGGGAGCCGAAGAACCAGGCGACCCAGTTGTCGGCGCCGGCCTGGGCGGCAGCGGAGTAGAACGAGTTGGCATACCCGGAGGCCGACAGCCCCCAGAGGTACAGGACGGCGACCGCCGCCAGCAGGGCGGCCACGCTGCCGCGGGCCAGCCAGTCGGGTCGTTCGTCGACGTCGATCGGTACGGACGGTGCGTGATCCGCGTCGGGCTTCAGCTCGGTAAGAGTCATATTCACAGCCAAACGGCCCGCGCTGAGGTGGGTGTGGGTGCCCCCTGTGAGGCTGTTGTGAGTGGTGCTGGTTCTCCGAATGCCTGCGTGACGAGCGCAGAGCCGCGTGACGACGCCTCGTGTGGGACGCCAGGAACCGTCCCCGCGTCCCGGAGTTGGTGAGCAGCGGCGTCGTTGGTTGAGCAGCGAGCGTCAGCGAGCGTGTCGAAACCCCCGCCGAGCCGACGGCGAGGTGTCAGGCCAGGGGAATCCGGACGGTGAAGACGGTGCGTCCGGGCCGGGAGTCCAACTCCACCGAGCCGCCATGGGCCTTCACCACGGCCGAGACGATCGCCAGTCCCAGGCCGGTGGATGAGCCGCCGTCCTGGCGCACCCGGCTGGCATCGGCCCGGGTGAACCGCTCAAAGACCGTCGGCTGGATCTCGGGGGCGACGCCGGGGCCGTCGTCGCTCACGCTGACCACCGCCGAGCCGTCCTCGGCGCGCAGCGAAGCGATCACGGCGGTGCCGGCGGGGGTGTGGGTGCGGGCATTGGCCAACAAGTTGGCGATCACCTGATGCAGCCGGTGCGGATCGGCCATCGCCGTCACCACATCTTCGGGTAGATCCAGCGACCACTTGTGGTCGGAATCTGCCGCCCGGGCATCGCTGACCGCATTCAGCACGATCTCGGTCACGTCCACCGGGTGCAGGTCCAACGTGGGTTGGGAGTCCAGACGGGCGAGCAACAACAGATCCTCGACCAGCACCGCCATCCGATCGGATTCGGATTCGATCCGACCCAGGGCGTAGGCGGCGTCCTCAGGCAGGGCGTCCTCGCCGCGGCGGGTCAACTCGGCGTAGCCGCGGATCGAGGCCAGCGGGTTGCGCAGCTCATGGGAGGCGTCGGCCACGAACTGGCGCACCTTGGTCTCGCTGCGATGGCGGGCGGCCAACGCGCCTTCGACGTTGTCGAGCATGTGGTTGAAGGCCAGGCCCACCTGGCCGACCTCGCTGACCGGATTCGCATCAGCCGCCGCCACCCGGATCGGCACTTGGCCCGGCCCGCGCTCCAGCGGCAGATTCGACACCTGGGTGGCGGTGGCGGTCAGCCGCTTCAACGGCCGCAAGCTGGCCTCGACCACCCGGCGGGCGGCCACGTAGGCGACCACGATCACTCCCAAGGTCAGCAGCAGGGTCATCACCAACTGGCTGGTCAGCGGCTTGGTGACGTCGGACATCGGCATGCCGACAAGGGTGAAGTTGGGCTGGGTGCGCACCATCACCCGATACAGGCCGACGCCGTCGAGGCGCACCGTGATCGGTCCATTGGTCGGGCCCAAGCTCAGCAACTGGGCGTAGGCCGTGTCCGACAAGGTGATGCCGCTGGGATGGTAGGCGCCGTCGTAGTAGTCGATCCGGACAAGTCCCAGGCCGTTGAGATCGCCGGGGCCGCGGCCGGTGAAGCCGCCCGTATTCGGACGTCCCGCAGCGAGTTGGACGCGCTCGTCCAGCTCGCGCTGAAGGATCTGGTAGCTCGCCAGCCCGGTGAACAGACCGAGCACCACGGTGAGCAAGGCCACCAGAGCCGTCACGCGCAGCACCAGTTGGCGGCTCAGCGTCCCCTTGCCCATGGTGGTCGGCGGCGGGGCGGTGGTGGCAGGTGCCGGATCGGTGGTCATTCCACCGCCGGCTTGAGGACGTAGCCGGCCCCCCGCATGGTGTGGATCATCGGCGGACGGTCGGCGTCGATCTTCTTGCGCAAGTAGGAGATGTACAACTCGACCACATTGGCCTGGCCGCCGAAGTCGTAGTTCCACACCCGATCCAGGATCTGCGCCTTGCTGAGCACCCGGCGCGGATTGCGCATCAGATAACGCAGCAGCTCGAATTCGGTGGCAGTCAGGTTGATCACCTCACCGGCGCGGGTCACTTCGTGGCTGTCCTCGTCCAAGGTGAGGTCGCCGACCACCAGGGTCGACTCCGAGCGGGCCGTGGTGGCACCCGAGCGGCGCAGCAGCGCGCGCAGTCGGGCGACCAGTTCTTCCAGGCTGAACGGCTTGGTGACGTAGTCATCGCCACCGGCGGTGAGCCCGGCGATCCGGTCGTCCAGGCCGTCCTTGGCGGTGAGGAAGATCACCGGCACATCGGGTTGCTCGCTGCGGATCCGCCGCATCACCTCCATGCCGTCGAAGTCGGGCAGCATCATGTCCAACACGATGGCGTCGGGACGGACCTCGCGGGCAGCCTTCACCGCGGCCAGGCCGGACCCGGCGGTGGAGACCTCCCAGCCTTCGTAGCGCAGGGCCATCGACAGCAACTCAGTGAGGCTGGTCTCATCGTCGACGGTGAGGATGCGGATAGCGGTGCCGTCCGGGCGGGTGAGCGCCTGAAGTCCGCTGCGTGCCGTGATCGCCATGGAAGGACTCTCTCAGCGTGGAGTTGGTGCCTGCTGGCAGTTTGCTGTGTAAAGCCTATGCGTTCCTCGCCGCCGCCGGGGGTGAACCTGGGTACACCCGCTGTCCTCGACCTCGCGCCGAGGGTGGGTCCGGTAGCGTGAACGAAGGGTCGGGAGGAAGGAGCCTTGGGTGCGTGTGTTGCGCCAACTGCTCGGCCTGCTCGGTGAACTGCTGATCACTGCGGGCGCCTTCCTGTTGCTCTTCGTCGGCTGGCAGTTGTGGTGGACCGATGTCGTCGCCGACGCCGACGCCGGCGCCGTGGTGACCCAGCTGCAGACCGACCCGAACGCCTGGGTGCAACCCGATCAGGTGAAGCTCGGCGACGCCTTCGCCATCGTCCGCATTCCGCGGTTCGGCGCCGACTTCGCCCGTCCCCTCTACGAAGGCACCACCCGTGAGGTGCTGCAGCGGGGGATCGGCCACTACAGCGGCACCCAACTGCCCGGCGAGGTGGGCAACTTCGCCATGGCCGGGCATCGCACCACCTACGGCAAGGCGTTCAACCTGATCGCCACGCTGCAGCCCGGCGACGTGGTGCTGGTCGAAACCAAGGACACCTACTTCGTCTATCGAGTCACCGGCCACGAGATCGTTGCGCCCACCCACACGTCGGTATTGCTGCCGGTGCCCGACCAACCCGAGGCACGTGCGACCGAGGCGAGGTTGACGATGACCAGCTGCCACCCGGAGTTCTCCGCCCGGGAGCGGTATGTGGCCTTCGCCACGCTCGATGCCCGCTACCCGCGCAGCCAAGGCGTGCCGGCCTCGGTGTTGGAGGTGGAGCGCTGATGTCGTTCTACGGATGGCTGTGGCGCATCCTGCCCGGCCCGACTCCGGCGAAGGTGATCGGTGCGCTGATCCTGCTGGTCGCGGTGATTGCCGCCCTGTTCACCTGGGTATTCCCCGCGATAGCCCCGTTGATGCCGTTCAACGAAACCACGGTGGAGTGAACGATGATGTTGGTGAGCATTGGTCCGGAGATCATTCCCCTGGTGATCTTCGCGGTCAGCTTCGCCCTGGAGCCGCGCAAGTTCCGCACCGGGTTGTACCTGCTGGGGGCATTGGCGTGGCTGGCTGCGATCGTCCTGGGTTGGACGCTGGCGGCGGCGACCACCGTCGATGACCAGCTCGGTGGCTGGTGGCTGCTGGGGTTGGTGGTGGTCGGCGGGCTCACGCTGATCGGCTTGGCGCTCTTCATGATCGTGGCCGGCATCACCTTGGTGCGTCGCGAAGGTTTGCGTCCCACCCGCTTGCTGTCGATGGCGTTGGGCCTGCTGGTGCTGGGCTACCTCGGCTGGTTGGCGGCGGCCATCGTCAGCGAGAACGTGGCCCAGGTGATGTGGGCGATCTGGGTCGGCCTGCCGCTGAGCTACTTCGGCTTCGGCTTCACCGCCTTCGTCATCTACGGCGCGGCCTACCCGGCCTGGATGGTTCGCTTCGGGCCGGCGGCCGACGCGGTGGTCGTCCTGGGTTCGGGACTGATCGGTGGCGCGGTTCCGCCCCTGCTGGCCGACCGGCTGCGGGCCGGACGCCGGGTCTACGCCCACGCGGTGACCAGCGGACGCCATCCGCTGCTGATCACCAGCGGCGGGCAGGGGCCGGACGAGCCGGTGGCCGAAGCGGTGGCGATGCGTGACTTCCTGGCCGACGACGGGCTGGAGGCGTCCTCGATTCTGGTGGAGGACCGGTCCCGCAACACGAGCGAGAACCTGGCCTTCAGCGCGGAGTTGCTGCGGGCCCGCCAGGTGACCGGACCGGTTGCCGTGGTCACCAGCGACTTTCATGCCCTGCGGGCCGCGCTGCTGATGCGGGCAGCGGGCATCAAGGGGTACACGGTGGGGGCGCGTACTGCCCGTTACTTCTGGCCGACCGCAGTGATCCGCGAATACGCCGCGGTGCTGCGAGACCACTTCTGGCTCAACGCCGTGATGGTCGCCCTGACCTGCATCCCGCTGGTGCTGACCACCGTCCAAGCGGTGATGAACCGGGTGGGCTGAGGTCAGCCTCGGCCCAGTTGCATCACCCAGAACGACCCGGTGTGCTGCGCACTCTCGATGCGCAACCCGGTGCCGGCCCAGGCGTCAGGCACGTCGGCGGGTGCCTGGTTGCCGATCCAATTCGCCGGGGTGATCCAGATAGCCTGCGGAACCCGAGAGAGCTGGGCGTGCAGGTCGTCGGCCGGGACGGCCTGGGGCCAGATCCAGGACGAGTCGGGCGAGACGACGAAGGCGATCTCGCGGGCCGCGAGGTCGGGCCGCACGCAGTTCAGATAGGCGTGGGCGACGTCGGCTTGGGTGATCAGCGGCTGATCGGGAGCGTCGCTGAGCAGACGATCGACGTAGGTGGTCATGGCGGCGACATTCACATCGTGGCCATCGGAGGCCCGGACGGCGCGCTGCAGTGGCACCATCGTCGACACCTGGGCGAGGACGATGATCGTGGCGACGGCGCTGGTGAGAATCGCGGCGGCGCTGGTGGACGGCGGTCGACGAAGCACCCTCCGCACCAGCATCCAGACGCCGCGACCGAGCACCAGAGCGCCGATCATGGCCAGCAGTGCGCTCGGGGCGAGCACCGGAACCAGATAACGCGCACGGAACAGGCTCGGACGGGCGGCGCCCAAGGCCAGCGACAGCACCAACGGCACGAACGCCCACGCACTCGCCAATCGCGCGGCGGCGACCAGCCGGGTCGCTCCCCGGCGCTGAAACCCGACCGCGACCCCGATGGCCGCCAGCACCGCGATCGGCGCCGCCCACAGGGGCCGGGGGAGCACCACCAGGAGTTGCACCAGGCGGTCGACGATCAGCCCCGGTGACACGTCGCTGCCCGCTGACGGTCCGCGTCCCATGGTGATCCCGGCCCAGATCGGTACCGAGAAGATCACCAGCGCGGTGACCATCGCGAACACGTCCTGGCGCATCCGATGCCACCGCTCGGCCGGGGGTGTTCGGGGGAGGAGCAGATCGGCGGCCAGCATGGCCGGCCAGGCGAAGCCGGCGAACAGGCTGGTGGTCGCCGACAGCCCGAGCAATGCCACCAGCCGCCACCCGGTCCGCAGCCAGTGACCCCACCGGACGGCGAGGCCACGCGCGGCGTCTGTCTGCCAGTCGGGGCGCCGCCAGGTGTCCCAGGCCAGCCAGGCAGCCGAGGCGGTCAGCATCAGCAGCGCGTACGGCCGGGCGTCCTGAGACCAGCGGACGAATCCTGGCAGGCCGATCAGCAACCCGGCGGAGAGCACCGCGGGCAGCACCCCGAGTCGCCGCACCACCAGCGAGAACAGGACCATCGCGGTGGCCGCGCCGGCCAGCGCTGACAGGCTGCGCACCGCGACCAGCGGCGGCAGCCAACTCAGCAGGTCGGCCCACGCCTTGGCCACGGAGTAGAAGAGCAGCAGGGGGGCGTCCTGCCCGCCGGCGAGTGCCCACAGCCCCGTCCAGGAGCGCTGGACGGCCAGCACGGTGGCGGTCTCGTCGGCCCACGGCGCGGGCGTGGCGATGCCGAACAGGTTGATCGCGAGCCCGGCCAGGCCCACCGCGGCGAGCGCGGCGCGACGCATCCCCCGCGAGCCGGGCCACTCCTGCTGCCCGCCGGACGGTCGCAGCAGGGCAACGCCCCAGCGGCGCAACGGGGAGGGTGCGGCCGCATCAGTCATGGTGACCAGTATTGTCGCCGCCCGCCCACGGCGCCTCGACACACTCGGTACGCGTCGCGATGGGTCCTCACCAGGCGCAGCTGGGTGGGCGGCGAGCCCTACCGCGCCGAGAAGCCGATCCGTCCCGGTTCCGGCTCGGGCCATTGCAGGTCGAAGTCGTCCACCCGTCCGGGACGGGCGGCGGTGGTGGGATCCTCGATCGCGAACCGCAGCAGCCGCCGGACGGCGTCCGGCTCGCCCTGGGCGATGATCTCCACCCCGCCATCGGACAGGTTGCGGACGCTTCCGGCCAGGCCGAGTGCGCGGGCGGTGTTCTGGGTCCACCAACGGAAGCCGACCCCTTGGACCCGTCCGGTCACTACCAGGCGCATCGCGAGCATGCCTCCATTCTCGGACACGACGCTGCCCCGGTTCGACTCTGAAATGATGAGCACATGACGCAACCGATTCGCGAAGTGCTCACCTGGGAAGGGTTCGGCGTAGCCGCCCGCGAGTTGGCCCGGCAGGTGGTCGATTCTGGATATCAGCCTGATCTGATCATGTCGATCACCCGGGGCGGCATGCTGCCGGCCGGTGCGATCAGCTACGCCATGGGCATCAAGAACCTGCACATCATCAACGTCGAGTTCTACACCGGCGTCGACACCCGCCTGCCGATGCCGGTGCTGCTGCCGCCGGTGCCGGTCGCGGTGGATCTGTCGGCCAAGCAGGTGCTGGTCATCGATGACGTCGCCGACACCGGGGAAACCCTGCGGATGGTGCGCGACTTCTGCGCCGCCCACCTGGCCGAGACCCGCACCGCAGTGCTGTACGAGAAGTCCCAGTCGGTGGTGAAGTGCGATTACGTGTGGAAGCGCACTGACGAGTGGATCTCGTTCCCGTGGTCGAGTGAGCCGCCGCTGGTGGGGGTCTCCACCGACAACTGACCTCGGCCAGGGGAGGCGCTGCCCGGGGTCGGCCCGCTATGCTCTGCTGCTGAGCGGCGCAAGAAACCTGATGAATGTGGGGGCATTCAGGGGATTCGGGGGGAATCGTGAGCCACGCAGGACGCGCGCATCTGGGACACGAGCGCGAGACCGAGAGCGATCTGTTGCTGCGCGTCCGCGCCGGCGACATGGACGCGTTCAGTGAAATCGTCGAACGCAACGAGGGTCCCGGCCTGGCGGTGGCCAGGGGAATCGTCGATCCGACCACGGCTGAGGATGTCGTCGCCGACTCCTTCGAACGGCTACTGGTGGCCTTGCGTCGCGGTGACGGACCCACCTACTGCCTGCGGCCCTACTTCCTGCAGATGGTGCGCAACCGAGCCATCGACTATCAGCGGCGCAACCCGGAAGTGCCCACCGATGCCCCGGTGCCGTTGCCGCCGGCACCGCCGATGCCGAACGAGTTGGACTCCGACGTCGTCCGCAGCGCTTTCGAATCGTTGCCCGAGCGGTGGCAGTCGGCCCTGTGGCTGGGTGAGGTCGAGGGGCGTAGTAACGCCGAGATCGGTAAGGAACTGGACGTGGCCGAGAGTGCGGCCAGTCAGTTGCTCTTCCGGGCCAGGGAGGGTCTTCGTCAATCCTTCCTCGATGCCCAGATCGGCAGGGAGGCAGGCTGCAATCAGCTCAGTGGGCTGCTCGGCAAGTACGTGCGCGAACGCACCAGCCGTCGCGATGCCCGCAAAGTTGATGAGCATCTGGCCGGCTGTGCCCACTGTCGGGCCGCGGTCACCAAGACTCGCGATCTGAACAAGCGAATCGGTGCCGGCTTGGCGGTCGGCGTGCTCGGCGGGATCGGCCTCGAACTGATCCGGCGTCCGGCCAATGCGATGGCTGCCGAATTGGTCGGCGGTCCGGCGCGAGCGGCCGCGGCGCTGCGACACGGCAGCAAAGTGCGGCATCTGGTGGGGGTGGCTGCCGGGGTGGCGGTCACCGCCGGGATCGTGTTGGGGATCCCGCCGAACGGCGCCGGCACCCTCGCCGACGCGGTGATGTCGCTGCCGCCCATCCCGTCGCCCATCCCGTCACTGAGCCCGACGCCGACGCCTACCCCGACGCCCACGCCGACACCGACGCTGAGCCCCACGCCGACGCCGAGCCCGACGCCGACGGCTCGCCCCAAGGTCACCACGTCGCCCAAGCCGACGCAGACCCCCACCCGGACGGTGACGCCGACGCCGACCCTGACGCCCACGCCGAGCCCCAGCCCCACGCTGACGCCGACACCGACGCCGACCTGCGAGGTCGAGTGTCCGATCCCGACGCCGACCGATGTGCCACAGCTCGCCCTGCCCTGAGCGGGAAACTTCTGGAAATTGCTTCGCGGTTTCGCGTTAGGAACCGCGCCTTCGTTGCGTATTACAAGTGAGCGACTGCGAAGTGATGGCGGTCACGGACGTCGCTCATGGCCTGTTGACGCGACGGGAGACCGTGTCCAGGCCGACCCGACGGACCATTAGGTGTCCGGAAAGGGTGGACTCCCCGTCGGGGGGCTGGGGGTCCACCCTTGGTCGGGCGGTGCTGCCAGGGAGATTCAGCACCGGCCACGAGGAGCGCGAGCGAGCGCCGAGCGATCAGGGGGCACTGCGCCGGCCTCGCGGCGCTCCGTCGGTGCGTGGGCGACGAGGGCGATGAATCCGGGCGCGTGCGATGAATCCGTGGGTGCTGCGGGCGTCTTGGCGTGGTTTCCGCTGTTGATCGTGGCGAGAAGTGCGGATTACGTAACCTGATCGTATCCTTGCCGCGATAGCGTGATCCGCGTACGTCACGCCGGGGACCCGGCGCGGCAGGAGGAAGATAGCAATGCCGTATCAGACGGCTTTCGAACGCTACCGCCCAGCGAGCGCCCTGGTCGCCGATGCCCTGCGCGATGCTCGTGCGTCGGTGTTCTGGCTGGACGGGCTGTCTCGCCCCGCACATCCGGTGTTGGAAGGCGCGCAACGCGCCGAACTGGTCATCGTCGGCGGCGGTTTTTGTGGCCTGTGGACGGCGATCCGGGCCAAGGAACGAGATCCCGGACGCAGCGTCGTCCTGCTCGAAGCCCACGAAATCGGCTGGGCCGCCTCCGGGCGCAACGGCGGCTTCTGCGAAGCCAGCCTCACCCACGGCGAAGCCAACGGGCTGCGCCGCTGGCCTGAGGAGTTCGAACGTCTGGAGCGCCTGGGCGCTGACAACCTGGCCGGTATCGCCGAGACCGTCGAACGCTACGCGATGGACGTCGAGTTCGAGCCGGTCGGTCAGCTGTCGGTGGCCGTCGAGCCCTATCAACTCGCCGAACTGGTCGACGACCCTCACTTCCTGGACGCTGACGCCGTCCGAGCCGAGGTGAACTCCCCGCTGTTTCTGGGAGGTGTGTGGGATCGCGACGGTGCGGCCCTGCTGAACCCAGGCCGGATGGCCCTGGAACTTGCCCGGGTGGCCACCGAACTGGGGGTGCAGATCTTCGAGCACTCCGCCGTCACCAGCATCGAGCGGACCACCACACCGGTGGTGCACACCGAGCGTGGCCGGGTCACCGCCGCCCAGGTGGCCCTGGCCACCAACGTGTTCCCGTCATTGCTGAAGCGCAACCGGCTGATGACCGTCCCGGTGTACGACTACGTGCTGGTCACCGAACCGCTGACCGCGGCCCAACTCGACGCGATCGGCTGGGGAAACCGGCAAGGAGTGGCCGACCTGGCCAACCAGTTCCACTACTACCGGCTCACCGCCGACAACCGGATCCTGTTCGGCGGCTACGACGCGATCTACCACTTCGGCGGCCGGGTTCGCCCGGAGTACGAAGAGCGTCCGGCCACCTTCACCCGGCTGGCCGAGCACTTCTTCGCGACCTTCCCGCAGTTGGCCGAGGTGCGCTTCACCCATCGGTGGGCCGGTGCTATCGACACCTCCACCCAGTTCTGCGCCTTCTACGGCACCGCTGCCGGCGGCCAGCTGGCCTATGCCGCGGGGTTCACCGGACTGGGGGTGGGGGCGACCCGCTTCGCCGCCGACGTCATGCTCGACCTGTTGGGTGGCGGCAAGACCGAACGCACTGAGCTGGCGATGGTGCGCAAGCGTCCGCTGCCGTTTCCTCCCGAGCCGGTGGCCGCGGTCGGGATCGCGGCGACCAAGTGGTCGCTCGACCAGGCCGACCACAACCAAGGCCGGCGCAATCCGCTGCTGAAGACCCTGGACGCGCTCGGATTGGGGTTCGACTCATGACCCACCCCGCCCTGCTGGCCGACGCGCTCACCCTCCCGCTCGATCACGAGCCTTTCGACGCCGCCCAAGTGGTCGCCGGAGCGCCGACGTCCGGCTGGACGGCGGTCGGCACCCTCGACGGCGTCGAGATCGGGGTCTGGGAGATGACTCCCGGCGAGGTCAGCGACACCGAGGCCGACGAGGTGTTCTGTGTGCTGGCCGGAGCGGCCACTGTGGAGTTCATCGACCCGCCGGCCCCACCTTTGACTTTGCAGCCGGGCACGCTGGTGCGGCTGCAGGACGGCTGGCGCACGCGCTGGCACGTCACCCAGACCCTTCGCAAGGTTGCAGTAGTTCCCAGAGAGGACCGATAGGAAATGACCCTTGTTCCCCACGTCATCGCCGGAGCGGAGGTGACCGGAGATCTGCGCAGCGGTCCGATCTTCAACCCGGCCACCGGCGAACAGATCGCGTCGGTGGGTTACGCCGACAGCGCGCGGGTCAACGAGGCGATCGCCGCGGCGGCCGCAGCTCTTCCCGGCTGGCGGGCCACCGGCCTGATCAAGCGCGCCGATGTGTTCTTCCGGCTGCGCGCCCTGCTGCTGGAACGCGCCGACGAACTGGCCGCCATCGTCACCCGTGAACACGGCAAGGTGTTGGCCGACGCCATGGGCGAGATCAGCCGCGGGCTGGAGAACGTCGAGTTCGCCGCCGGGCTGGTGCACCTGCTGAAGGGCGACTACTCCGAGCAGGTCTCCCGCGGGGTGGACGTCCACTCGATCAAGCAGCCGGTGGGAGTGGTGGCCTGCATCACCCCGTTCAACTTCCCGATCATGGTGCCGCTGTGGATGACCGCTTCGGCGATCGCCTGCGGAAACACCGTGGTGCTGAAGCCGAGCGAGAAGGACCCGTCGGCTTCGGTGTTCCTGGCCAAGCTGTTCGCCGATGCCGGCCTGCCCGACGGCGTGCTGAACGTCGTCCATGGCGATGCCGAGGCGGTGAACACCCTGCTGGATTCGCCCGAGGTCAAGGCGGTGAGCTTCGTCGGCTCCACCCCGATCGCCAAGGCGATCTACACCCGCGGCACGGCCAACGGCAAGCGGGTGCAGGCCTTGGGCGGGGCGAAGAACCACATGATCGTGATGCCCGACGCCGACCTCGACTCGGTCGCCGACGCGGCGGTCTCGGCCGCCTACGGTGCCGCCGGCGAGCGTTGCATGGCGATCTCGGTGCTGGTCACCGTCGGTGATGCGGTGGCCGATGCCGTGCTGCCCAAGATCGCCGAACGGATGGGCAAGCTGACCATCGGTGACGGCACGGATCCAGCCACCGAAATGGGTCCGCTGATCACCGCCGCGCATCGCGACAAGGTGGCCGGCTACGTCACCGGTGCCGCCGCCGAGGGCGCCGAGGTTGTGGTGGATGGCTCCGGCGTCCGCTTCGACAACGACGGCTTCTTCATCGGCGTCAGCCTGGTGGACAAGGTCAAGCCGGGCATGCGCATCTACAACGAGGAGATCTTCGGGCCCGTCCTGTCGGTCGTCCGAGTGGCCACGTACGAAGAGGCGGTCGCGTTGGTGAACTCCAACCCGTACGCCAACGGCACCGCGATCTTCACCCGCGACGGCCGCACCGCCAAGGCCTTCGAGTTCGACATCGAGGTGGGCATGGTGGGCATCAACGTGCCGATCCCGGTGCCGATCGGCGCCTTCTCCTTCGGTGGCTGGCGGGATTCGCTATTCGGTGACTCGCACATCTATGGCCCCGAATCGATCCACTTCTACACTCGCAGCAAGGTCGTCACCTCACGGTGGCCCGAGCCGAGCGAGTCCCAAGTCGACCTCGGTTTCCCGAGCAACCACTGAAAGGCGAATGCAGTGTCTGAATCGAGCATCGCCTCGTCGTATCTGGATCTGAGCGGCAACCCCGCTCCGCTGCCGGACGCCGCCGCCGAGGCGGTCGTCCGGGCCAATGACCGCGGCCACGTGTTCCACTCCTGGAGTGCCCAAGGCGCGATCGACCCGCTGCCGGTGGCCGGTGGCAAGGGAGCGGAGTTCTGGGACTACGCCGGCAAGACCTACCTCGACTTCGGGTCTCAGCTGGTCAACCTCAACCTGGGTCATCAGCATCCCGACCTGATCGCCTCGCTGCACCGGCAGGCCGACCGGCTGGCCACCATCCAGCCGGGCATGGCCAACGACGTCCGCTCCGAACTGGCGCGGCTGCTGGTCGAGGTGGCCGGGGAGCCGTTCGCCAAGGTGTTCTTCACCAACGGCGGCGTGGACGCCAACGAGTACGCCGTCCGAATGGCCCGGCACACCACCGGACGCCACAAGGTGCTGTCCACCTACCGCAGCTACCACGGCGGCATGGGCACCCCGATCGGCCTGACCGGCGATCCGCGGCGCTGGGCCAACGAGGGGGCGGCTAACGGGGTGATCCACTTCTTCGGACCGTACCCGTACCGTTCGCCGTTCCATTCGGCCACGGCCGAGGAAGAGACCGCGCGCGCGCTGGAACACCTGGAGGCGGTGATCGTGCTCGAAGGTGCCAACACCATCGCCGCGATCATCCTGGAGACGATCGTGGGCACCAACGGCATCCTGGTGCCGCCGCCGGGCTACCTGGCCGGGGTGCGTGAACTGTGCGACAAGTACGGCATCGTCTACATCGCCGATGAGGTGATGGCCGGCTTCGGCCGCACCGGTGACTGGTTCGCGGTTCAGGGCTTCGGCGTGCAGCCTGACCTGATCACCTTCGCCAAGGGCGTGAACTCCGGCTACGTGCCGCTGGGCGGCGTGATCATCTCCGAAAAGATCGCCTCGTTCTTCAATGACAAGGTGTTCTACGGCGGGCTGACCTATTCGGGTCACCCGCTGGGCTGTGCGCTGGGGGTGACCACCTTCGAGGTGTTCCGTCGCGACGGCATCCTCGAACACGTCCGGGACTTGTCCGAGCGGGTGATCGCGCCGCGGCTCAACCAGTGGCTGACCACCCACCCCAGCGTGGGTGAAGTCCGCGGCAAGGGCCTGTTCTGGGCGGTGGAGCTGGTCAAGGATCAGCAGACCAGAGAACCACTGGTGCCGTTCAATCCGACCCCGGCGCAGAACGCCCCGATGGTGGCCTTCGCCGCGGCGTGCAAGGCCGGCGGCGTGTGGCCGTTCACCCACTACAACCGCACCCATATTGCCCCGCCGCTGGTGATCACCGAAGCTGAACTCACCCGCGGTCTGGACGTTATCGACGAAGCACTCAACCTCACCGACAATGCGATTGGAGCATGATGAGCAAGTACGCAGTCCTCAACCCTGCCACCGGCGAAACCCTCGCCGAGTACCCGCAGATCAGCGCCGATGAACTCCAAGCGGCACTCGCCCGGGCGCATGCGGCAACGCGCGGCTGGGGTCGCAGCACCACCGTGGAAGAGCGGGCGGCCCTGGTCACCCGGATCGGCGACCTGCATTCCGAGCGTCGCGACGAACTGGCCAAGGCCCTGGTCGAGGAGATGGGCAAGCCGCTGGCGCAGGCCTACGGCGAGGTGGACTTCGCCGCCGACATCTACCGCTACCACGCCGAGATCGCCCCGGCCGAGCTGGCCGACGAACCGATCGAGCTGCGCGGCGGGGAGGGTTCGGCGGTGATCCGTAACGCGCCGCTGGGGGTGATCCTCGGTGTCATGCCGTGGAACTTCCCGTTCTACCAGGTGGCCCGCTTCGCCGGACCGAACCTGACCATCGGCAACAGCGTCCTGCTGAAGCCCGCGTCGCAGTGCCCCAAGACGGCCGAGCTGACCGCGAAGATCTACGCCGACGCCGGTGCTCCTGAGGGTGTGTTCGAGGCGATCTTCGCCAGCACCGATCAGATTGCCGACGTGATCGCCGACCCGCGCGTCCAGGGAGTGTCGCTGACCGGTTCGGAGCGCGCAGGAATCGCGGTCGCCGAGCAGGCCAGCCGCCACCTGAAGAAGGTCGTCCTCGAACTCGGTGGCACCGATCCGTTCGTGGTGCTGTCCACCAATGACCTGGACGCCACTGTCGCCGATCTGGTGGCCGGACGCCTGGACAACAACGGTCAGTCCTGCAACGCCCCCAAGCGCGCGATCGTGGTGTCCGAGCTGTACGAGGCGTTCACCGAGAAGCTGGTGGCCGCGATGGGTGCGGTGAAGGTGTCGGATCCCTTCGTCGACGGGTGCGAGTTGGGGCCGGTGTCTTCGGCGTCCGCAGCGGCCGGGCTCGCCGATCAGGTGCGGCGGGCGGTGGCCGCCGGTGGCGACCTGAAGCTCGGCGGTACCCCGGAGGGCAACTTCTTCCCGCCCACGGTGATCACCAACATTCCGCGTGACAGCGACATCTACCTCGAAGAGTTCTTCGGCCCGGTGGCGCTGGTCTACGAAGTGGCCGACGAGGCCGAAGCGATCGAGCTGGCCAACCACACGCCGTTCGGTTTGGGTTCCTACGTGTACACCACCGATCCGGCTCAGGCAGAGCGGGTGGCCAACGCGATCGACGCCGGCATGGTGTTCGTCAACTGCGTGCTCGCCGACAGCCCGGAGCTGCCCTTCGGTGGCGTCAAGCGCAGCGGTTTCGGCCGCGAGATGGGACGCCTGGGCGCGACCGAGTTCGTCAACAAGAAGCTGATCCGCATCGCCTGATCAATAACGCCCACCGGCCAGTAGTTACGTCGCTGCTGACCGGTGGGCGTCTTGTTGCCTAGCTGCGCACGCCCAGCACAGTCTGGGGTGCGGGGAAGGCCGCGGTGTTGATCCCCAGCGCCGAGTAGGTGTTGCTGCCCCAACAAGTCAGGACGCCAGTGGTGCTGACGGCGCAGGTGTGCTGACCGCCGGCCCGGATCGCACTCACATTGGTCAGGCCGCTGACCAGGGTGGGTGTGGAGTGGGTGCCGAGATCCCCAGCCCCGAGCTGACCGTTGGTGTTGCCACCCCAGCAGCGGGCCGAGCCATCGGTGGCGAGTGCGCAGGTGTGGCCGCTGCCGGTGGTGACCGCGGTCATTCCGTCAGCGATCACCGGTTGCGGCGTGGTCGCATTGGTGGTGTTGCCCAACCCCAGCTGCCCGGCGTTGTTGTAGCCCCAGCACTGCACCGCCCCACCAGTGAGGACCGCGCAGGTGTAGCTGGTACCAGCAGAGATCGAGACCACACCGCTGCCCAAGGTCGGCACCAGCTGTGGCGACTTCTGCAGAGTGGTGGTGCCATCGCCCAAGGCGCCATAGGTGTTGGCTCCCCAGCACCAGGCCGCTCCGGCGCTGGTGACGGCGCAGGTGTGGTTCATCCCGGCGCTGATCGCCACCACGCCGGTGAGCCCGGGCACCGCGACCGGGTAACTGACATCAGTGCTCGTGCCGATTCCCAACTGACCTGACGCATTTCCGCCCCAGCATTTGACCGTCGAATCGCTCATCAGGGCGCAGGCGTGGGCCCAGCCGGTGGTGATCGCGGTCACTCCGCTGGAGAGCCCGGTGACACTGACTGGGGTGGTGCTGCTGGTGGTGTTGGGCGAATCTACCGATCCGCGACCAAGCTGGCCGCCGGTGTTGGCTCCCCAACACATGACGGCGCCACTGCTACTCAGTGCGCAGCTGAACTGAGAGCCGCCGGCCACGGAGGTGACGTTGCTGGGCAGGTTCGGTACGTCGACTCCGGTGTAGGTGTTGGCACTACCCAACCCGAGCTGCCCGGCGGTGCCTTGGCCCCAGCAGCGGACACCGCCGGTCGACGTGGACGCGCAGGTGTGGTTGGCGCCGGTGGCCAGGCTGGTCACGGTGGTAGACACAGCGGTCACCGTCTGAGGGGTGGGCTCGTTGACGCTGAGGCCGTTGCCCAGCCCGCCGCTGCTACCGGTGCCCCAACAGACCGCATCGCGGGTGGTGGTGAGGCCGCACGTACGGTCATTGCTGGCGAAGATCTGCGCGATGCCGGAGGCGAGGGGTGCGAGGGTCGCTGTAGACGAACCGGTCGTCGCCAGGTCGAGCCCCAAGGTGCCATTGCTGTTGGCACCCCAGCAGTCCACCGTGCCATCAGTGATCACCGCGCAACTGTG
>JAJTBJ010000039.1 GCA_021286985.1 Propionibacteriales bacterium
GCTTCTGTGCGCATCATGACAGAACCCCATAGGGGTCACGCCACCGTCGCCAACGTAGATCCTCCGACGCCGCCAGACCCAGTCGGCGACGCCGATCAACCGAACAAGGCGGAGCCGTACTTCACGAAGACCAGGACGACCATCGCGGCCAACCACGCGATCAGCACGAGCAGATCGAGGTCGAGCCGCAGCCAGGTCTCCAGACCGGACTGCAGCTTGCGGGGCAGGAAGAGGTTGTCGTCGCGGATGTTCAGGTGAGTCAGGGCGGCAAACAGCACCGTCGTAGAGAAGGTCACCGCCAGGCACCACGGGCACAGCGCGCCGATCACGAAGGACGACTGGAAGAACAGCCAGTAGGCGAACCCCAGCGCCAGCAGGACGATGCCCTGCACGCCGATCATGAAGCCCTTGGTGAACCGGACGCCGTTGAAGCCGGCGATCGCCACCGCGATCAGCACCGGCTCGGTCATCATCCCCAGGAAGGCGTTGGGGAAGCCCAGCAGATTGGCCTGCCAGGACGTCCCCACCGCCCCACAACTGATCACGGTGTTGATGTTGCAGCCCAGCCCCGCATGGGGATCGGCGGCCAGAGTGATGGCGTCCACCGACAACACGAAGGACGCCACCAGGCTCGCCCCGGCGGCGATCATCATCACCGCATAGAGCCAGCTATCGCTCTGCCGAAACCGGTGAAACCGATCCAGGACGCTCATTTCTGCGCTGCGGCCTCGACCGCCTGGCGCAGCGGCCCGGCGGTGTACAGGTTGCCGGTGAACTGCGTCCCGTTGATCAGGACGGTCGGGGTGGAAGTGACACCGTCAGCGAACGCCGCCTGGGTGGTGTTGTTCACGAAGTCGACATTGCTCAACTGAGTGAAGGTCGCAATGGTGGCGTCACTCACCCCGGCAGCCTTGGCCTGCTGGGCGATCTGGGCGTCGGTCAGGCCCGGCGTGTTTTCCGCCGGCTGAATGGCGTACAGCGCGGTGTTGAACGCCAGCGCCTTGTCCGGCTCGGCCTTGAACACCGTCACCAGGGCGTTCGCGGCTCGCGTGGAGTACTTGGTGCCCTTGGAGGCGTCATCGAGGAAGTTCATCGGGTGCAACCGCAGCTGCACCGTCCCGGACGCCGCCAGCGTGGCCAGATCGGACGCGTTGGCCCGGTCGAAATCACCGCAGTAGGGGCACATGTAGTCCTGGAAGATGTCGACGACCACGGGGGCCTTCGCGTCGCCGGCGGTGACGGCGTAGGTGGCGTTCACCGGGTTGGTCTTCGACGCCGTCGGCTTGGTCAGCGTGCCCATCGACATCACTGCCCAGACGATGCCGCCGATCACGGCCACACCGACCACGCTGAGGGCCACGATCGAGACGATCTTGCGGACCTTGGCCTCCTTGGCCGCTTTCTCTTGCTCTTGACGCAACTGCTGGCGCCGGCTGCCCGGATCGGGCTGCTGACCGGCGGAATTGGGCTTGCTCATGAGGTTCTCCTCTAGGTCATTGATTGATCAGGGATGGCTGCCCGGCAACAAGGTCGACCTGGCCGAAGGCAACCAGAAGACAAGGCGATCCGCTGCGGCGGTCGACGCGGCCGTCAGCTGATCGGGGTGCACGGCGGCCCACGCCGCTGCACCGTGGAGAAATCCCGGCGGTACGGACGTCCATCGACCCGCACCGGCACCGGCGCCGCGGACGGCCTCGGTGCCAAAGCCTCGAAGATGAACACCCACTGGCGACGGAACCAGCGACCCACCCGACGCAGCAGCGTCCGGACGGCCACCGCGCCGCCACCGGCCAGCACCAGACTGAGCAGGCCGAAGATCAGCGCCGACAGCGAGATCGCGACGGTGATGCCCACCATCGGCGCCAGCGACTCGGTCGCGGCAAAACCATTGGCACACGTGGGGCTGGCGCTCACCAGATGGAGATGCAGCCCGATCGACGCCTGCTGCGGGCTCAGCCCCAGACACATCGACGGCTCAGCGACCACACCGAGCAGCGGCCACATCGCGACCAGGCTCACGCCACCGGTGACAGCGGCGAGCGCTGCCTGGATCGTGCGGCGAAGCTGGGCGAACATCGGCCTCCTGACGTGTGCAGCCGCCATGCTACTCCCCCGCCTCGATCGCGCCCGGGGAAGCCTGCGGACGGGTCGCAAACTGCCTAGCCGGAGCACTCGACAAGGCGAGGAGGAGCAGCACCGAAATGGCCAGCGGCAACAAGTCGGCGTGCAGCGGACCGTTGTCGCCGGCCAGGACCCGCCCGATCAGCACCACGGCCACGCTCCACAGACTCAAAGTGAGCAGCGCCAGGCGCGCCCAGTTGAATCCGAACCACACCGCCACCGCCAACACCAGGTCGACCATTCCGGCGATCAGCAGGAACACCGCCAGCACCACCATCGCCTCCGGCGTCACCGCCTCGAACTCCCCTGCTCCCGCGTTCACCAGCGCCGCCAGCCACAGCATCGTCAGACCACGCAGCAGGGTCACCACCACCCCGAACACCGTCTGCGGCGGACGTCCGGACGCCTCGGCGGCGACCGGGTCGGCGGCAGCCTCGGCAGCGACGGCGTCCAATTGCACGATCGGCAGGTCACCGTCGGTGCGGATCACGTCCCCTCCGCCGTTGCGGGAGTGGTAGCCGGTGCTGAAGTCGGCCAGCACCCGCAGCGACGCCTCCGGGTGGGCCGCGGTGATGGTGTCGATCAGATAGTCGCGCTCGATGTCGACCTCGGCCTCGATCTTGTGGGTGACCTGGAGGGTGAACAGCGACAGCCCCACGCTGCGGTCGTAGGTGGCCGCGCCCAGCCAATCGACGGCGAACCCGCCCGGCAGCAGCCAGCCGTCCGGGCAGCGCCAGAACCGGACGTGGTGGCGCTTGGACGGCGAGTTGGCCACCTCCTGCTGGTAGGCGAAATCCTGCCGCCGGGAGAACAGGAACAGCGGACTCACCGGCGCCTGCGGATAGCTGCGACCGGTCACGGTGCCGGCGACGATCCGCCACCCGGTAGCCACGCTGAGCTCGTCCGCCCTGGTCCAGCCGGCATCGGCCATTGCCCGATGAAGTTGCTCGGCGCTGCCGTTCAACGCCAGATTCACCGGGTCACCCAGCAGCCCGTCGGCGGTGCGGGTGCGTCCGATGAAGTAGTCGGGCAGATAGATCCGGGTCAGGATCCGGTGCAGCCGCGGCAGCACCAGATAGGCCACCAAGACCCAAAAGACGATCAGCAGCACCATCGGCCAGCCCGGCGCGACGCCCTCGACGAGCACCAGGGCGGCCAGCCACACCGCGAACACCCCGGCCAGCACGAAGAAGGCGTGGTCGATGGTCATCGACCAGCGCCGCATCACGCCAGGGGTCGGGGTCGGGTTGGCCATGGTCAGATTCTCACCGCCGGAAGTACTTCTTGCCAGGGGTGATGGTGCCCAGCAGTTGAGGAACGGTCACCAGCGTGTAGCCCTTGGCCCGCAGCCCGTCGATGATCGCGGCGTAGGCCGCCCGGGTCGTGGGGTGAATGTCGTGGGACAACACGATCGAGCCCGGACGGGTCGCAGCCAGTACGCGCTGGGTCACCTTCGCCGAGTTGCGGTCCTTCCAGTCCAACGGATCGACGTTCCACATGATCTGGGCCATGCCCAGGCTGGCGGCCACCTTCGAGACGGTGGCGTTGGTGGCACCGTACGGTGGACGCAGCAGCGTCGGGGTCGGGGCGCCGCCCTTCACGATGGCGTCGGAGGCTTTGGTGATCTCAGCGCGGATCCCGCTGTCGGTCAGTCGGGTCAGCTGCTTGTGACTCCAGGTGTGGTTGCCCACCACATGACCCTCGTTGACCATCCGGCGGATCAGCGAACGGTTCACCGCAGCGTTCTTGCCGACCACGAAGAAGGTGGCGTGCACCCCCTTGCTCTTGAGCACGTCCAGCAGCGTCGCGGTGCCGGCCACCGGGCCGTCGTCGAAGGTCAGCGCGACGCATTTCAGTTTGCGGCAGTTCGGGGTGTCGGACGGTGTGGGCGTGGCCGTCGGCTTGGCCGAGGTCGACTTCGTGGCGGTCGGTTTCGGGATCGAGGGACTCGGCGACGCCGGAGCTGAGGTGGCCGAAGGCACCGGGGTCGAGGCCGCTGTGGTGGGAGCGGACTGCCCGGTCGACGGGTCAGTCGGAGTGAGCGCCGCCGTCCGCGCTGCCTGACCGAACTCCGACAACAACCCGTCGGAGCGGATCGCCACCCCCACCGAGCCGTGCGCCTGGGTGGCCTTGGTGCGGTCGAACTCGACCCACAGCCGTCCGGTGGTGGTGAAGCCGACAGCGTTCAGCCCGCCCTTCCAGTCGCCCGCGATCTGGGTGCGGATCAGTTCGGCGTCGATCGAACTCTCCTCGGCGGCTGCGGTACGGACACGGCTGAAGAACTCGGCTGTCTGGTCGGCAGCGATCAGATCGCTCGACGGGCGGATCACGCCACCGGCAAGGTCGAGCCAGGCGTATTCGACCTTGCCCGCGAAGGCGCCATTGACGCCGTACTCGTCGGTCGACAGCCGCACGCCCACCACCTTCGGCGAGGAGGCAACCAGGTCCCAGTTCGCATCGAACTCGGGATAGGGAGCCTTCGCGGTGCCCGGAGTGCTGGCGGTGAACCGGTCGAGTTGGGGCGTGAGCTCGTCTCGCAAGGCCTTCGTCCAGGCTTCCTGACCGGGCACCTTCGGCAGGCTGATGTAGTAGTAGTCACCCGCCTGCAGAGTCTCGTCGACCGACGAATCCAACCCGGGGATCACCGCCGGGTCGAGGGTGATCGGCAGCCCCGGCGCGACCTCGCTGTTGGGGGACGTCGCCGGGCTCGGCGGCACGCTGGACGGGCTCGGCGCCGGCTGGACCGCGCAGCCGGCCAACGCCAGCATCGTGGCTACTGCGGCCGCCAGGCCTGCGCTGGTGCGGCGGCGACGGAGGGCAATCTGGGGGTGCATTCACGCTCCTTGGCTCGGACCACTTCAGCCTAACCAGCGCTCCCCCGCCACGTGCGCGGTTGAGTAGCCAGCCGCAGAAACGTGTCGGGTCGCGTGCTCAGCTGCCGGTGATCCAGAGCTTGGCCACCATCAGGTCCTCACGCAGGTAGTTGGCCGTCCAGAAGTACCAGGGCGTCGCCCGTCCGATCCAGGTGGCGTTCAGGCCTGCGGCGGCGGCCAGGCGGGAGGCCCGATACAGGTGGAACTCGTCGCTGATCACCACCACCCGGTAGCCGGGCGCCAACCGCTGATCGAGCAGCGCCTGGGAGAAGGCGAAGTTCTCCTCGGTAGAGGTGGCCCGATCCTCCACGACGATGACGGAATCCGGCACCCCTTGGGCGAGCAGGTAGCGCTGCATCGCCACGCCTTCGGGCAGGTCCTCCTGCCACCCTTGGCCGCCGCTGACCACGATCAAGGCCGCCGGGTTGCGGGCGTGATACGCGACGGCGGCGTCCAGTCGTCCGGTGAGGGTCTTGGACGGTTCGCTGCCGTGCACGGCCGCACCGAGCACGATCACCGCGGACTCGTCATAGGTGGCCGTCGGCTGATTGCCGAAGGCGGCCAGGAAGCCACTCAGACAGGAGAAGGCGGCCAGCACCACCAGGAAGGTCGCCGCCAGCGCTCGCGGCACCCGCCGGTACCAGACACCCCAGCCGAGCAGGCCCACCCCCAGCCCGGCCGCCATGGCGGTGCCGATGGTGAAGTTCGCGGTGGCCGCCAACCAGGCAGCGTTGGCGCCGACCAGGGCACCGAGCACGAGCAGCAGCACCCGCCAGGGCGTCCATGACGTACCGGCGCGCTGCATCACGCGGTCAGGCTACACACCAGGCGAACTCAGGCCGCGTCGCCACTGACCCGGGCGACGTGCAAGGCGAGGTAGGCGACTTCGTCGTTGGTCAGGGCCGCACCCAGCCGCAACTCCAGCAGCGCCGCCAGGCGGACGGCGCAGGCGGCAGCCTCCGGATAGGCGGCCCGAATCGCCACCCCGATGGCACCGGCTTCACCGGCCAGCTGCTGATGCTGCTGGATCCGGACGAAGAGATAGCGCAGATGAGTGATGAACCGACCCATGCTGACGCTGTCGGGGCTCAACTCCATGCCGAAGGTGCCGACGATGACCTCGACCATCTGCTGGATCAGCCCGGTCATCTGGTAGGTGTAGGACAGATCACCACTGGCGAAACCCGCATTGACCAGGTGTAACGCCAAGCCCACCGCCTCGCTGGCGGGCAGCTGGCTGTCGACTCGGCGGTTGATCGCCGCCAGCAGCGCCATCGCCTGGCGATACTCCTCGGCGTAGAGATGCTGCACCTCAGCGACCAGCGGGTACTCCACCACGAGGGCAGCCTGCTGCCGCTTCAGCGCGAAACTGACGTGGTCGGCCATGGCCACCACCAACGCCGGATTGCGCAACAGCAGGTCGAGTTCCACCTCGGCCAGTGCTTCGGCCACCAGCAGGACGTGCTCAGGGGGGATGCCGGCCAGCAACTCGGCCAGATGGTCGGGGTCGCGTCCGTCGGTGGGGACGAAGACCCGAGCCACCTTCGCCGGATCCACGCGATCCCCGGCCCGGGCCTGGAAACCCAGGCCCCGGCCGGTCAGGATCACTTCGCCGGAAACGGGGTCGGCGGCCAACACCACGTTGTTGTTGAAGACCCGAAGGATCTCCGCGCCGCCGATCTCGCTCACCGTTCCAGCCTGATCAGGTCAGACCCGCACGTCAATCACCGGCTCACCGGCGGCCACCACATCAGCGGTGCGCGGGGTGACCGAGGCCAACGCGAAGGTGTTGGTGACAGTGACGATGGTGGTCGGGTCGAAGCCGGCCTTCTCCACTTCAGCCAGATCAACCTCGACCAACGGATCGCCGGCGTTGACCCGCTGATCCTTGACCACGGCAACGGTGAATCCCCGCCCCGACAGTTGGACGGTGTCGATACCGACGTGCACCAGGATCTCCACCCCGTCATCGGTCTTGATGCCGAAGGCGTGGCCGGTGTCGGCAGCGGTCACCACCACACCGCTGGCCGGCGAGGTGATGGTGCCGTTGGCCGGCACGATGCCGACCCCTTCGCCCAGGGCCTTGGAGGCGAACACCTTGTCGTTGACCTCGGACAACTGCACCAGGGTGCCGGCGACCGGCGCGGCGACCACCTCGGTGGCGACCAGCGTGGCCGTGCCACCGCCGAGGCTCGCGGCAGCGGCAGCCACCGGTGCGGCGGACGTCCCGGCAGCCTCCAGAGCCAGATCAGCTTCGGCCTGCTCGCGGGCTGCGCGCTCTTCGGCCTTCTGTTCCGGCGTGCGGTAGTCGGAGATGATGACCAGCACCATCGCGGTGGTGAACGCCGCGGCGATCGAGATCACGTACACCCACATCGGGCTGAAGACCGGAATGGTCAGCAGCGAGGTGAACGCGAAGGCGCCGGTCTTGACGCCGCCGGACGACCAGCCCAACAGGCCGGTGAGCAGGCCGCCCACCCCACAGCCGACGAGCATGCGCGGGTAGATCCGCTTGTAGCGCAGATGGATGCCGTACAAGGACGGCTCCGAGATTCCGCCCAGGAGCCCCGCAGCGAGGGCGCCAATGGCGGTCTGCTGCAACTCGCGGTTCTTGTCCCTGGTGGTCAGGTAGAGGACGCCGGCCGTTGCGCCGAAGCAGGCGAAGTTCCACGAACCCATCGGGCCCTGGATGAAGTCCTGGTGGTTGGTGGCGGCACTGGCGATGTTGGCCAGCATCAAGGCGTTCAGCGGCCAGTGCAGGCCGAGCGGCACCAGGAACGGGTAGAGCAGCGGAATCAGAATCGCGAACAGGATCGGCGCATTTCCGTTCAGCCACGCCAAACCGGTGCCCAACCCGGTGCCGATCCAGATACCCAGCGGACCGATCAGGAAAGCGGTCACCGGAATCATGATCAACATCGAGAAGAACGGAACGAAGACCATCTGAATGTTCTCGGGGAAGACCTTCTTCAGGCCCTTGTAGACCAGCGCCAGCACGGCGACCATGATCAGCGGCACGAACACCTGACCGCCGTAGCCGTTGAGCTGCATCGGCAGACCGAAGATCTGCGCCACACAGGACTCGGTGCCCAGCGTCGGGTTCGTCGTGCAGACCGTGTCCGGGAAGATCTTGGTGTTGCTGAGGCTCAGGTACTCGGGGGTGAACAGCGCCGCCATGATGGTCGCACCCAGCCACGGGTCCACCTGCAGCTTCTTGGCCGCGTTGTAGGCAACCATGATCGGCAGGAAGTACAAGACCGCCCGCCACATGGAATCCCAGAAGATCCAGCTCGAACCGGCGACGGCCGCGCGATCCACGCCCTGGAACGGCACGATGTGGAAGGCGTCCAGGACGGCCGCAATAGCGATGATCAAGGAGCCACCCAGCAACACCCCTAGTAGCGGCCGGAACGAGTCGGACAGGTACTCGAAGAAGGCGTCCAGCCAGGCCACCTTCCCGCGCGCCTTGGCCCGTTCCCTCGCCTTCACGTCGGCATCGGTCTCGCCCGTGCCGACAGCCGCCATTTCCGGGAGCGCCATGATCTGGGTGAACATCGACTGGACCGCTCCGCCGATCACCACCTGGTAGCGATCGCCGCTCTGCGGCACCGCGCCGAGCACCTCCGGAATCTGATCCAACTCGGCGTCCTTGACCAGCCCGCCGTCCTTCAACTCGAAGCGCAGCCGGGTGGCGCAGTGCGTCAGGCTACGGATGTTGGTTGCTCCGCCTACACCGGCAACGATTGCTGCGGCGGCGTCCTGCTTGGTTGACTTCATCGTCGTTCCTATCGGTGACCAGTCCGAAAAACAAAAAGACCCGAGACACCCTCTAGGTGCCTCAGGTCTTGCCCCTTGCGGGTAACAATCCGAGTGACTTGCTCTACGTGGACACTAACACGTCTGGGGCCCGGTGAACCCTTGAGTTCGGAAATTCTCGGCCTTGGCTTCGACCAGCTCAACCAATACCGCTGGTTGAGCCGCGAGCGCAGCGAGCGCGTCGAAACCCTGCCACGCCCGAAGGCTTCGACCCCCGCACGCGTCAGCGCAGCGGCAGTTCGACCAGCACCTGCGCACCGGGGATGCCGACCGGCGATCGGGTGAACCGGCCATGGGCGCGTTCGACAACCCGCCGGGCCAACTCCAGTCCCATCCCGGACGTGCCGCGCCGCTGCTGCCCCGGCTCGGTCGGGAAGCCGGGTCCGTAATCGGCCACCAGCAAGGTGGCCTTGTTGGCGTCGACGCTCAGTTCGATCCGGAAACCCACCTCGTCGGGCGTGTGGGCGAAGATGTTGTCCAAGCAGATGTCGACGACATCGGCCAGTTCGAGGGCGCTGACCGGCACCCGAATGATCTGCTGAGGAATGATCGCCTGCACCGAGCGGCCTTGATCCTCGGCGAGCGGACGCCAGTACTCGACCCGCGCCCGCACCACCGCGGTCGCATCGCACATGCCCGGCAGGTCTTCACGCAACGGACGCTGGGCCTCCCGCACCACCTCGTCGATGGTGGTCTGCAGTTGCACCACCGATTCGGCCAGGCCTGCGCGGATCTGCGGGTCGCTGACCTGTTCGGCTTCCAACCGCAACGCCGTCACCGGCGTCCGCAGGCGGTGCGCCAAGCCGCGGACATTGTCGCGCTCGGCGGCCAACAGTTCCTCGATCCGGTCGGCCAGGCCGTTCAACGCTGAGCCGAGCTCGATGGTCTCCTCGGTGCCGGCCAGCGGGGCCCGGGCAGCCAACTCGCCTTGTCGTAGCCGGTGGGCGGTGTCTGAGACCGCCAGCAGCGGACGGCTGATGCCGCGACCCACGCGTCCGCCGACCCAGACCGCGATGCCGCTGAGCACCACGCCCAGCCCGATGATGCCGCCCCACGCCAGGGGCACCCCTTCGGCGAGCTGGTCGCTGGTCATCGAGGCGCGCACCACCACGACCCCGCCATCGACCAGCACCGGGACGTAGACCCGTCCGCCGGCATCGTCACGCACCTGGAAGGCCTGCCCGCCGACGGCTTGGGCGTAGGCAGGGTCGCTCTGCGCGTCCGGCCAGGCGACCCCGAGGACGCGACCGTCGGCCAGCACCACGCTGGTCTGGGTGATGGAGCGATCAAGGCTGGGCTGCAGCACCGCGTCCAGCCGCGGGTCGTCGTGCAGGCTCGACACCAGGACGGCGATGGTGTTGGCCTGCTGACTGGCCGCCGCCATGCCCCGGTCCTCGGCCAGCGTGCGCACCAACAGCAGCAGCGGGATCACGAAGGACACCACGATCGCGGTGCTGATCACCGCCAGCAGCAGGCTGATCTGACGGCGCATCAGGCCGGGCCCTCCGGCACCACCAGCTTGACCCCGACCCCGCGGACGGTGTGCAGGAAGCGGGGTTCGGCGGCATTCTCACCCAGCTTGCGTCGCAGCCAGCTCAGGTGGACGTCGACGGTGCGCTCACCACCGCTGGCGAACGGCAGCCCCCACACGCCGGCAAGCATCTCCCGTTTGGTGACCACTTCGCCGGGACGGGTGGCCAGCAGCCACAGCAGGTCGAACTCCTTGCGCGACAGGTCGACAGGCTCACCCGCGAGTTGCACCAGCCGGGTGGTCGGGTCGATCTCAAGCTCAGCGATGCGCACGGCCGAATCGCTGCCGCCGCCGGAGGCGGCCCGCCGCAGGACGGCCCTGATCCGGGCGGCGAGCTGATCACTGCCGAACGGCTTGACCAGATAGTCGTCGGCGCCAGAATCCAGCGCCATCACCACGGTGCGGTCGTCGTCCTGCGCCGTCACCACGATCACCGGCACCGAGCTCACTGCGCGCAACATCTGCAGCACTTCCAGGCCGCTCAGGTCGGGCAGGCCCAGATCGAGCAACACGACTTCGGGTTGTTCTTGCAGGGCCAAGGCCAAACCGGACGCGCCGGTGGCGGCCAGGGTGACCACGTAACCGCGCTCGGTGAGGCTGCGACTGAGCAGGCGTCCGATCGCCGGATCGTCCTCCACCATCAGCACGCGGGTCATGGCGCAAAGCTACTCCAGCGACACCGGTTGGCGGCGGATGAGACCATAGAGGACGTGAACCGTCGACGCCTGCTCCTGATCGCCGCCATCTGGCTGGCCACAGTGATCACGGCGTCCACGGCCACCTGGGCGGTGATCTCGGCCACCGGCACGAAGGTGGGCCAGACGATCCCGCTGAGTGCGCCGGCGTCCTGGGCGGCGACACCCAGCGCAGCGGGCACCCCGAGCTCGAGCGCGACCCCCAGCCACGCGCCATCGTCCGCGTCGCCCACGTCAGGCTCCCACCCCTCCACCAAACCGACGCACTCGCGAACAACGGCCACCGATGAGCCCGCCGAGACGATCAGCAGGAGCTGGAGCGGCGAGGCCGGCACGGTGACCGCATCCTGCACCGGCAGCGCGATCTCACTGGTCAGCGCCGTGCCCTCGGTCGGCTACCGGGTGCATGTCGAACGCAACACCAGCAGCCTGGAGATCGAGTTCGAGTCGACCAGCCGCGACGGCCATGAGACCCACCTCAAAGCGTCGTGCACCGACGGAGTGCCGACCTTTCGCAACGACTGAGGCTTAGGGTGAGGCCAGACCTGCTTTCTCGCCGATGAGACGGGAGCGATCATGGCCACCGGCCCGGCGCTACTCACCCTGATCCGCTCGACGCTGGCCGCGACCAGGATCGGACCTCGACCCACGGCGGCGATTCGTCCGCTGGACTTCAACAGTTTCGCTGAGGCGCGCGCCGCCCGTCCGGCCGGACGCCGGCAGGCGGTGGCCGAACTGGTCAGCGACGCCGGCATCACGCGACTGGCCGAGATGCTGCGCACCGGACGGGTCAGTGCGGTGGAGCTGACGCTGCACTATCTGGACCGCATCGAGCAGCGCGGCGAGCTGCGGGCCTTCGTCCAACTCAACCCGGACGCCGTGGCCGAGGCGTCCGCGTCCGACCAGCGCCGGGCCGCCGACAGCGCACGCGGGCCGCTGGACGGGATTCCGTTGGCGATCAAGGACAACATCGAGACCGCAGCGCCGCTATTCACCACCGGCGGCACGGTGGCGTTGATCGACAACCTGGCCGCCGCCGATGCGCCGGTGGTGGCGGCACTGCGGGCGGCGGGGGCGGTGATCCTGGGAAAGGCGAATCTGTCGGAGCTGGCCGGGGCGAGTTGCCGTCGTCCGGGCTTCAGCGCGGTCGGTGGGCTCACCATCAACCCGTACGGCAGCGCGTTCACCCCGGGCGGTTCGAGCAGCGGTTCGGCGGTCGCGGTGGCCGCGGGCCTGTGCGCGGCCGCGATCGGGACCGAAACCTCAGGCTCGCTGATCGCCCCGGCGTCCTTCAACGGCGTGGTCGCGGTGAAGCCGACCTACGGCCTGGTGCCCGGAACTGGGGTGATCCCCCTGGTCGCCGGGCAGGACTGTGTCGGCCCGGTCACGGTGAATGTGGCCGATGCCGCCCTGCTGCTGGCCGCGATGGCAGGGCTCGACCCGATCGCCCTGCCCACTGACGGCTTGGCCGAAGTCACCGCCGGCATCCTGGCCGCCGACATCTCCGCTGCCCCGCGGGGGGTGGAGAACACCGCCGACAACGACGACATCCTCACCCGCCTCCGTGACGGGCTGAGTGCGGCCGGCGCACAGGTGGTCGACGTCGAACTGGCCGAAGTCGAGGGCGCCACAGACTCGCTGCGGGTGGTCCTGGGCGGGCTGGCGCACGACACCATGGGATATCTGGCCGCCCACGGCGGACCGTCCACGCTTGCCGAGTTGGCCGCCTTCAACCTGGCCGCGCCGCGGGTGCGAATGCCGCGCGGCCAGTTCTTCGTGGCGCTGGCCAACCTCTTCGATCTGTCCGCAGCCGACTATGAGGTCGCCGCCGGCACCCATACCGCCGCGACGCAGACGCGGCTGCGGCGCACCTTCGACGCCAGCGGGGCGACGGTGTTGGTGAGCCTGTCCAACCTGCATTCGGAGGTGTACGCCGGCGCCGGATACCCGGCGATGTCGGTGCCGCTGGGGCTGCGACGCAACGGGATGCCGGTGGGGGCCACCCTGATCGGACGGCCAGGTCGGGATGCCGAACTGCTCGCCCACGCAGCCGCCTTCGAACGTGCCACGCGGCTGCGTCAGCCGCCGGCATCGGCTGGCTGAACGGCGCTCAGCCGCGAGTGCCGGACGTCGCAGCCTCGGCCAGCAGCCGGGCAGCCATGTCGGCGTAGGAATCCAGCTCGGTGTCCAGCGAGAGCGCCCGCTGCACGGCGAAGCCCATGACCAACCCGAGCAGCACGCTGGTGAGCGTCTCCGCGTCGAGGTCAGGAGCGTGCTGGGAAATCCAGAAGTCGAGGTACTTCACCACCAGCGTGCGCATCGCGCGACCTTCGACGCTGAGCAGCGCGTACAGCTTCGGATCGGATTGGGCACCGGCCCACAGCTGCAGCAGCAGCTCGGCCAGGCCCTCGTCCTCGGCCACCCGCCCCAGCGCCGACCGCAGAATGGCGGCGGGCTCCAACCCCATCGTGGTGTCGAGGATCATCCCTAGTGGTCGGGCGATCGTGGTGCGTCCGACCTCGAGAATCAGCTCTTCTTTGTTGGCGAAGTGGTGGTAGATCGCGCCGGCCGAAGTGCCGGATCGTGCGACCACGTCCGAGATCGACGTGCCAGCGACGCCGCGCTCTCGAATGAGCTCGACAGCGGCGTCCAGGATGACCTGGCGCGACGAACGCGCACGGGCAACAGGGTGTTCCACCGGGCAAGAGTAGTGCGCATTCGGCGAGATCGCGGTAGCGTAAGCCCAGTACAGAACGATCGTTCTGCTGAGAGGACGAGACATGGCACTCGTTTCACTCGGTCTCGACATCGGTTCGACAACGGTGAAGGCCGTAGTGCTTTCCGCCGGGCAGCTGCGCTTCAGCGCGTACCGGCGACACAATGCAGATGCTCGCGGTGCCCTGCGCACCTTGCTGGCCGATGTAGCCGCCCACTTCGGCGATCAGCAGATGCGCTGCGCGGTGACCGGTTCGGCTGGACTCAATGTGGCCGAACTACTGGGCGTCGACTTCGTCCAGGAAGTGATCGCCGGCACTGCCGCGATCGAGACCTACGTGCCGCACGCCGATGTGGTCATCGAACTCGGCGGCGAAGACGCCAAGATCACCTTCCTGCACCCGGTGGTCGAGCAGCGGATGAACGGCACCTGCGCCGGTGGAACCGGCGCGTTCATCGACCAGATGGCCACCCTGCTGCACACCGATGCCGGCGGCCTGGACGACCTGGCCGCCAAGTACCGGCACCTCTACCCCATCGCGTCCCGCTGCGGCGTATTCGCGAAGTCCGATCTGCAGCCGCTGCTCAACCAGGGCGCAGCGCACACCGACCTGGCCGCCTCGGTGTTCAGCGCGGTGGCCACCCAGACGATTGCCGGGTTGGCCTGCGGGCACCCGATTCGGGGCAATGTGGTCTTCCTCGGCGGACCGCTGCACTTCCTGCCGCAACTGCGCAAGGCGTACGAGCGCGCGCTGGCCGACCAGGTGACCTCGTTCACCACCCCGGAGAATGCGCACCTCTACGTGGCCTTGGGTGCGGCACTGTCCGCGTCCGGCGCCACTCATCGTCCGGACGAGCTGAGCGCGCGACTGGGGCGTCCGGTCTCGCTGTCGCTGAGCAGTGCGCGGATGCGTCCGCTGTTCGCCGACGAGGCCGAACGGGCGGCCTTCGACGCCCGCCACCACACCACCCAGGCTCCCCGCGCCGAGTTGAGCCAGGCGCACGGCCCGCTGTTCTTGGGCATCGATGCCGGCTCCACCACGGTAAAGGCGGTCCTGCTCGACGCCGAGGACCGGATCGTGTTCTCCCACTATCAGGGCAGCAACGATCCGGTTGCCGTGGCCACCACGCTGCTGCGGCGGGTGCTCACCGAGGTGCCGGCGTCGGCCTACCTGGCCCGGGCGTGTGTCACCGGCTACGGCGAGGGACTGATCCGCGCCGCTTTGCGGCTGGACGACGGCGAGATCGAAACCATGGCGCATTACCGGGCGGCCGAGAAGGTGTGCCCCGGCGTGACCAGCGTGATCGACATCGGCGGCCAGGACATGAAGTACCTCAAGGTACGCAACGGCGCGGTCGATTCGATCGCGGTGAACGAGGCCTGCTCATCAGGGTGCGGGTCGTTCCTGCAGACCTTCGCCGCCGGCATGGACACCGACATTCAGAGCTTCGCCGCCAACGCGCTGACCTCCGACACTCCGGTCGATCTGGGCACCCGCTGCACAGTGTTCATGAACTCCTCGGTGAAGCAGGCCCAGCGCGAAGGGGCAAGCCAGAGCGACATTGCTGCTGGGTTGTCGTACTCGGTGGTGCGCAACGCGCTGTACAAGGTGATCAAGCTCAAGGACGCCGGGCAGCTGGGCGACAAGGTGGTCGTCCAGGGCGGCACCTTCCTCAACGATGCGGTGCTGCGAGCGTTCGAACTTCAGACCGGCGCCGAGGTGATCCGTCCCGACATCGCCGGGTTGATGGGCGCGTTCGGGGCCGCACTGACCGCCCAGCGCAACTGGTCGGTCGGTGAACGCTCGTCGGTGCTCAGCTTGGAGGAGTTGGAGGCGTTCCAGGTCTCCACCCAGTTGGACACCTGCAAGCTGTGCCAGAACCACTGCCAGCTGACCATCTCGACCTTCACCGATGGCGGACGGCACGTGTCGGGCAACCGCTGCGAGCGCGGTGCGTCGACGGAGACCGCACCGAAGAAGTCCGAGATTCCGAACCTGTTCGACTACAAGTACCGGCGGATCTTCGGCTACCGGCGCCTCACCGAGGACAAGGCCCCACGCGGCGAGATCGGCATTCCGCGGGTGCTGAACATGTACGAGAACTACCCGCTGTGGTTCACCATCCTCAGCCACTTGGGCTTCCGAGTGACCATCTCGGGACGGTCCAGCCACGAGGTGTTCGAGGCCGGCATGGAGTCGATCCCCTCGGAGAACACCTGCTACCCGGCCAAACTGGCCCACGGTCACGTCGAACACCTCCTCGACAAGGGAATTCGCACGATCTTCTACCCGTGCGTGCCGCTGGAAGCCAAAGAGGTCGACGGCGCGGACAACCACTTCAACTGCCCGGTGGTGGCCTTCTACCCGCAGGTGATCGAGAAGAACCTGACCCGCTTGCAGGACGAGGGCGTCCGGTTCTTGGCGCCGATGCTCAATCTGAACCATCCGGCCAAGCTGGCCGAACGCCTGGTCGAGGTCTTCGCCGATTGGGACGTCACCTTTGCCGAGGCGCAGGCTGCCGTCCAGGCCGGCTTCGCCGAAGACGCGGCCATGAAGGCTGACGTCCGGGCAGAGGGCCAGCGCGCGTTGGCCTA